>JBKHAH010000033.1:0-32931 GCA_046542995.1 Bacteroidales bacterium | reverse complement strand
TCTGGTTAAAAACATTAGTATTCTTGCTGACACTAATTAAATTCTGGCAAGAGCTCTCCCTTCTCATTAAACCACTGGGGTAGGCCATATAACTTATTCCTTGAGCCTTCCAATTTATAGGTTTTCAATTTGTTCTCAGCCGTTACAAGCTTCGACAGCGTGCCCGAAACGGTATTCTTAACCCTACCCTTATCGCTCTGTTTAGCTTTAAGCGTTTTAAAAACCTCCTCAGTAATGGTTGACGATAGCATAGGGATACCCTTACTTTTAATAGTGTCCAAAACTACATCGTTCCATTTTATTTTTTTTGCTCCCGCTGCACCTTTAATCGATTTTTTAACACCTGCCTTCCTGCCTCGTTTCGATTTTGGTTTGGAGCTATCCTCCTTTTTCACCTCAGCAGGCTTTGTCTGTTTTACCGATTTTTTTGGCGGCTTGCTTACTGACTTTTTCGTAGCAACTCCCTTTTTACTAGGTGGTTTGGAGGGAGTGTCTTCTGACAATAACTCATTCACCTCCATTTCGGCATCCAATTTATTTAGAACTGCTGTAAGGTGCTCTACCTTCTCAAATGCTTTTTTTAGCTCGTTTTGGTATAACTCACGTAGTTTTATTACCTCCGTGTTTGTTAATGCTAACTTTTTCATTTTTCTATTGTTTATTAATTAATATTTAAAAATTTAATTGTTTCAAAAAACAAAACATAATTCCTAAACTATATATATCTGCATTACATGTTTTTACCTTATGTAAAATAATTTCAAAAAATTCAAATTTAATGTTTAATAATTGCTAATGCAAATTTTTAAAAATTAACATTCTGGCAATCAAATTATATAACATAATTAGGATAAACTAAAAAAAGAGTAACTGCCTTTTTAATACGCAATTACCCTTTTCTGAAAAATCAATGAAAAGCTTATTGTTGTATAATTAAATTTTTCTATACGTATATCCGCATCTATCCCAAAACTTTCAACGGTCATTGCAAAAATAGACCATTTTTTTTGGTCATAATGGGTATCTGACAGAAAGCCACCGTTATCGCGAGGGTATTTCCCGAACTTAGCGAAGCCATCTCACGAACGAAGAGAGTAACAAAGCGATCTCATTCTTTTCGAAAAATAAAGAGATTGGCTTCGCCGAGCTCTCTCCTCTCGTCATTTTCTAACGAGACGGATCGGTTGCTTCAACCCTTACGCTTCGAGGACCTCAGCGTCCGGGTTTCGCCTGCCTGACTGGCGCAGAGCAGGCAGGCAATGACGAGGGAAATTCTGTCATTGGTAAACTCTTTTTCTTTGAGAGTTGAAGCAATCTTTATGTGCTGAAAAACAGCAGATTGCTTCGTCGTCTCGTCAATAAAGATGACGAGACTCCTACCAATGACGTAAGAAATTTTTTTATTGCTTTAAGTATGATAACGGATGATCATAAAATTTTAATTATCAACCTTTCTTAAGGAAATCTGCAATTCTTTTAGCTGCTCTTCCGATATTGCTGAAGGGGAATTTATCATCACATCGCGCCCTGCGTTGTTCTTTGGGAATGCAATGTAATCTCTAATTGACTCAGAACCACCCATTACCGCACAGAGCCTGTCGAAACCAAAAGCCACGCCACCATGAGGTGGAGCTCCATATTTAAAGGCATTAAGTAAGAATCCAAACTGCTCCTCGGCCTCTTCCTGAGTAAACCCAAGGGCTTTAAACATAATATGCTGCAGTTCACGGTCGAAAATTCTTATTGAGCCTCCGCCAATTTCTACCCCGTTTATAACAAGGTCGTATGCATTAGCCCTAATAGCGCCAGGGTCAGAATCGAAAAGATGCAAGTCTGCTTTAACTGGCGAGGTAAATGGGTGATGCATTGCGTAGAATCTTGACGTCTCACTGTCCCATTCGAGCAATGGAAAATCGACTACCCAGAGCGGAGCAAAATCATTGGCATTTTTAAGTCCAAGCCTCTCACCCATTTCTAAGCGGAGCTGCCCCAGCGCTTCGAGTGTTTGGGTTCTATCTCCTGCTAATATCAATAATAAATCTCCATCGTTAGCCTCCATGTGGGCAGCCCATTTCTTTAAATCGTCGGGGGTAAAGAACTTATCAACTGATGATTTTACACTGCCGTCGGCTCCCAGCTTCACGTAAACCATTCCTTTTGCTCCTATTTGAGGTTTCTGTACAAACTTAGTAAGCTCATCGAGCTGCTTGCGTGAATAATCAGCACAGCCTGGCACAACGATACCCCCAACATACTCGGCCTTATCGAAAACAACAAAACCATTACCTTTGGCAATCTGGCTCAAGTTACGAATGCGCATATCGAAACGGATATCGGGCTTATCGCTACCATACAACGACATGGCATCAGCATAGGGCATCCTTTGGAATGGTTCTGACAATGTAACGTTAAGAATCTGCTTGAAAAGATGATTCATTAAGCCCTCAAAAGTATTTAGCACATCCTCCTGCTCAACAAATGCCATTTCGCAATCAATTTGAGTAAACTCTGGCTGCCTATCAGCACGTAAATCCTCATCGCGGAAGCATTTCACAATCTGAAAATACTTATCCATACCAGCAACCATAAGCAGCTGCTTAAAGGTTTGCGGTGATTGAGGCAGTGCGTAGAACTCTTTGGGGTTCATGCGTGATGGAACAACAAAATCACGCGCACCCTCCGGAGTAGATTTAATTAGGAAAGGTGTTTCCACCTCAATAAAATTTTCTGAATCCAGATACTTTCTGACTTCCTGAGATACTTTATGCCGAAGAAGCAGAGCATTTTTAACCGGGTTCCTTCTAATATCGAGGTAGCGGTACTTCATTCTCAGCTCATCGCCACCATCGGTTTTATCCTCAATAGTAAATGGAGGAATTTCTGACTTATTTAGTACGGTAATTCCAGTTAGCTGCACTTCAATATCGCCGGTTGGCAACTTGGGATTCTTGCTAGAACGCTCAATTACTGCCCCCTCGCACTTAACCACATACTCTCGTCCTAAACAATGAATAGCATTTGATAAATCTTTGTCATTTTTCTCGTCAGCCACAAGTTGGGTAATACCGTACCTATCTCTTAGGTCAATAAAGGTCATCCCCCCCAAACTACGGATTCTTTGAATCCATCCACTTAAGGTAACTTTATCCCCAATGTTTGCTGTGCGTAACTCACCACAGGTGTGTGTTCTATACATAACTTTATGATTTTAAAAATAATTTGCGAAGGTAACAAGAATTCATGTTGCACCCAATTGCTGGCACCTTTTTTGCAAGCAAAAGTAACTAGAAACACAAAACAAATTTTCAGTGTTATATGGAAAACCACAATAGGTTCATGAGCGAAGCGATAAAAGAAGCAAAAAAAGCTTTTGAAAAGGATGAAGTGCCAATTGGGGCCATTGTTGTTTATGATGATAAAATAATTGCCAGAGCACATAACCTAACAGAAAATCTTTGCGACCCAACAGCACACGCGGAGATGCAAGCCATTACAGCTGCAGCATCACACATGGGAGGGAAATATCTTGACCAATGTACCCTTTATGTAACCCTTGAACCATGCCCCATGTGTGCCGGCGCCCTTTACTGGAGCCAACTTGGCACACTGATATACGGGGCTGAAGACCCCAAGCGTGGATACACTAATCTTAATCCAAAGCTCCTGCACCCTCGCACTAAAGTTATAAAAAACATATTGTCAGATGATTCGGCAGGATTAATAAACCTTTTTTTTAAAAAACGACGATAAATCAACAAACATGGGAAAGACGGCAGCTGTTTTTACTTATAATAAATCTAAATTAGACGTATAACATCAAAGGAAAAAATGAACTTACTATTTTTACGCAAATTATATTTTGAAACAACTAATAAATATTAACAATATGAAAACTAGCAACAAATTAAAAGGCCTACTTTTTGTTTTATCATTAATGGTTCTAATCCCGTCTGTAGGATTTACACAAACAGTTCGCGAAGCCCTGGAAGAGTATAATGCAGGGGCATCAATAATTAAAGAAGACCCAGAAAAAGCATTAGAGCACCTTTACAGGGCGCTGGAAATTAGTGAAGACCTTGATATTGAAGGCAGAGAAGCCAAGGAGCTTGCCGAGAGCCTTATTCCTAGAGCACACCTTCAGCGCGCCATGAATTTGTACCGCGCAAAGAAGATGCTTGAGTGTATTGATGAGATGGAAAAGGCTCAGGAAACTGCTGAGAAGTACTTTGACGGGAACACCCTTGAACGAGCGGAGCGTATAATGCCACAGCTATACAATCAGTTAGGGAATCGCGAATACAGGGCAGATAATTTCGAGGAAGCAATTAGCTATTACAAAAAAGCTATTGAGATAAAGTCCAACTACCCTGATCCTCTTTATGGTTTAGCACTGGTTAATCAGAAGCAGGAAAACTATGAAAAGATGCTTGATTACCTCAAAAAGACGCTTGAAGTTGCCAACGAAGTTAACGACCGCGACAAGGCAGAGGATTCCCAAAGAAAAGCAAAGAACTACCTGCTAAAAGAAGGCGACAAAGCTCAAAAGGCTAAAAATTATAAGGAGGCTATTGAATTTTTCACAAAAGCTCTTGAGTTTGACAATACCGATGGGACTATCTACTTTCTGCTTGCTATAAACCACTCAGAACTTAAAAACTGGGAGGAAGTTGTTGAAAACGGCAACTTAGCATTAGAGAACCCGAATGGACTAGACGAAGCTGGTATTTATTACCAACTGGGTGTAGCACACCAAAACCTAGGCAACAACTCTGAAGCCTGCGAAGCTTTTAACAATGCTTTATCCGGATCGTACCGCGCAGCAGCGGAATACCAGATAAACGAAGTACTGAAGTGTAACTAATACAATTCACGCATTACAAATACCTGAAAAGGGCTGACGAAAATTTGTCAGCCCTTTTCTGTGCACAATTCATCCATATCATAAGGCCGCTTCCCTTAAAAGCTCCTTTGTTTTTAATAGCAACTCATCCACATCAAAGGGTTTGCTCAAGGTATCATCGGCACCTGCTTCGGAAGCCATCTTAAGGTACGAGTCGGACGATATGTAACCTCCTCCGGATATTGCGATAACTTTTATTTCTGGGCATTTTTGCTTGGCCTCGGTAATAACATCAAAACCATCGCGATCGGGCATCAGCACATCAGTTACAATTAGATCAAAAGTGCTGCTACAGATTTTCTCCAGGGCTCCGTGTCCTCCATCGGCAGCAGATACATCGTACCCTTCGAATCTAAGAATGTCGATAAGAGTTTCTCTCATTATCACGTCATCTTCAACAACCAGTATTCTCTTCATGATGTAATTTTTATACCCCAGATTTTCTTCTATTACAAGGCCCTACTTATTGTCATTACTTTATGCCATACTTAATCATCTCCGGAACAAATTTCTTATCGGTATTTAAAATATGCTCCGACAGCCAGTCTCTCAAGAATGTTGTAACCTCAACTGAAATGTTGGTTCTCCCCTCCTTCAGCTTGTTTTGAAACTTGTGCACCTTCTCTACAAATTCTCTGTGTACCCTTTTGTGCTCCTCAAAATCATTATACCCAACACTCTTCATATACATCTCCTCCCTACGGAAGTGAACCTTGGTGTAATCAATTAAACCAGCAACAATGTCATTCACAACCTCCTTGGCTTTACCCTGACTCATTGCTGAGTAAAGCTCATCAATCATTTCTACCAACCTTTTGTGATCCTGATCGATGCTTTCTATTCCAAAAGCAAAACTGTCTTTCCAAGTAAAGAATCCCATATAACCAACTTTTAAGATGTTAGTAAACTTGCAGTAAAAAAATTCCTCAATAACTTTTCTTTAAGAATCACTAAATATCATGTCGCAATTAAGGATATGGATAAGCCAACGCTTTTTCAACAATAATATCAGCGGATACCCTATTATCTATAGTTTTCAAATAAAACTATTCACTACTATTCAGGTTAGTAGCAACCTAATTCACAAAAATAAATTATTATAAACAAGAATAAATCGGTGATTACACGTATATTTTTTTCAGTTTAAATACTTACCGTACGATTATCCATATAGTCAATAACCTTCTTATCATCAAGCAGGATATGCTTGGTCATCCATTCTTTTAGGAAGGAAGCCACCTCGATACTTATGGAATCTTTCTTCGATTTTTTAGCGAATGATGCAACTTTTTTAGCAAAAGTATCATGCTGAGCCTTATGCTTATAATACTCTGGATAATCAAACTTTTTCATGAGCAATTCCTCGTTTTTAAAATGAGTCTCTGCGTAGTTGGATAGCTGATTAATAATATTTCCCACTACATTTTCCCCGTCACCGCTGCTCATTTCTGTGTAAAGCTCATTAATTAACCCCACCAGCTTTTTGTGGTCATCATCTATAATCTTGTTTCCAGATACAAACCTATTATCCCATTCAAAAAAAATCATAATTCTAGCATTTTACCATATAGTAGGCTGTTTACTTTATCAATAAACATGTCAATATCAAATGGTTTAACAACAATTGCGCTGGCACCGAGATCACTTGCCATTTTAAGATAATTTTCAGCAGAGATGTAACCTCCACCTGAAACTGCAACAATCTGTATCTGGGGTTGCTTTTTCTTTGCTTCAATTATCACCTCAATGCCATCCTTCTCAGGCATCAGCACATCGGTAACAATCATATCAAACTGCTCTTTCTGGAGACAACTCATGCCATCCCTCCCATCCTTTGCTTCGCAGACACTAAAATTCTCAAACTCTAGAATATCTCTAATGGTTTCGCGCATTATTGGATCGTCGTCTATTACGAGTATTCTTTTCATGCTTTACTGTTTTGTTCAGAAATTTCCATCAATCATTTGGCTCCTAGTAACGTTCATAACTATCGTCTGATGATGACTTTGAGAGATTCAGCTTAACTCCGTCCTTTTTCGATTGATTATTTTCAAATCCATTCCCATTAAAGCTATTAGCAGATTTGCCATTTTTACCATTGGTTAAATGGCTACTATTACTACCGTTATTAGATATTCTCTGCTGCTTGCTGGTTGTATCTTTAGGTCGGTTAACTACCAACTGGCTCTTGTTCTTCATAAAATTATCACCGTTGTACTCTCTATCCACTTTAAAGTAGTTTATCACCTCTCTTAGCTGATCTGCCTGTGCCGATAGCTCCTCTGCACTGGTGGCCACCTCCTCGCTAGATGCAGCATTCTGCTGCGTTGCCTGATTTAGCTGCTGTATGGCTGTGTTAATTTGATCGGTACCTGAGGTTTGCTCTGCACTAGCAGCAGAAATTTCCTGAACCAGTTTGGCCGTTCTGTTTATTTCGGGCAGCAGGTTCTTAACCAAATTTGTGGCATCCTCGGTTGTTGACACTGTCTTTTTAGAAAGGATGTTAATCTCTTCGGCAGCCACCTTGCTTCGCTCTGCCAGTTTACGAACCTCTGTTGCAACAACGGCAAAACCACGCCCATGCTCGCCTGCTCTAGCTGCCTCAACTGCTGCATTCAGTGCTAAAAGGTTGGTTTGAAAAGCAATATCGGAAATAATTGTAATCTTATCGGCTATCTCTTTAACTGAGATAAGACTCTCACTGGCAGTTCTCTCAACTTTCTGCATCCCATTCTCTGCAGAAAAAGCTATTTTTTCTGTTTGTGTTGCGTTATCGGAGTTCTGCTGAATATTTGCAGCCATCTGCTCCATTGATGATGAAACCTCCTCGACCGATGCTGCTTGCTCGTTGGAGGATTGCGACATCTCCTGCGAGGTGCTACTTAGCTGCTCAGAAGCGCTTGACATATTATCAGATCCATCGCTAACTTTTATAACAATGTCCTTTATTTTCTCTACAGTTTCCTCGAAACTGGCAAGCAGAAGCCCAACCTCATCTTTCGCATTAATTTCTAATTTTGCTTTAAGATTTCCTTGGGCAACTTCGTTAGCGTATTCAATACCTTTTCTAACATTATTAAGAATACTACGCGATATGGCAACAGCCACGATTATTGCAAGAAGCAAGGCGGCTAAAGCTATTAACAGTGTAATAAGCTGAACACTATTTGCTGTATCGTAAACATCGGCATGAGCTGCATTCGATCTCTCATCAGCAACCTTTATTGCCTCGGTAAATAAATCACCCATTACATCTAAATGGGTAAGGGTTTCAATCTGATATATATTTCTTGCTTCGCTCAGCGCTTCGGAATAGTCCTCATAGTCGGGGTTTTCTAAAGCGTTCTTAATACTAGTAGCTGTCTGGTGGAGTTGCTTGTGGGGATCCTCCATTCTTTCAAGAATAGGCGCAAGGGATGGGATTAAGGTCTCCGCATCGAGCCGAGCATCGCTATAGTACCACTTACCAAAGGCACATAGGGTATGATTCATCTCCACCGTAATACGGTTTTCCTGCTCAGCATAAATACTCTGGCTAAGCTGCTTACTCCATAAAAGGTGCAGGTTGTAATTTTGCAGGAGTTCGGCACGCAGGTCATCGCTATCAATTGACTGGTTGGATGAATTTAACACGCCTCTAAATCCATTTATAGATATTAGAGTAATAACAATTAGAAGAATTACCAGGGAACCGAATCCTAAGAAAAACTTCTTACCAAGGGATAAATTTTTTAAGTTCATAACGTATAATTTTTTGATGTTTGTAATTTGTTCCAATAATTATGGTTACAAAGGAACATCATTACACGCCGGCAATCATCCGCAAAAAGAACCATTAAAGGGGCTGGAATAAAAATAGGTGTTTTTACAGAGGAGCTTTGGGAAGAGCAGCAAAATGGTTTTTTGTAAGAAATATTCTGCTTAACAGCCTAATCTTTACTAACGGGAACTGTAAAGCTAAATGTACTCCCCTGATTTAAGGTACTTTCAACCCAAATTTCACCAGAGTTCATATCAACAAAATCTTTACACAGGATTAATCCAAGCCCTGTGCCGGGCTCATCGAAAGTTCCCGCCTCAGAAGTCATTCGATCTATCCGGAAAAGATTCTCAACAGTATCACCATCAATACCTACCCCATTATCAGCCACTTTACAAATCACATTATCCGTATTGGGATGTACTGATATGGCTACCTCTCCTCCTGGCTTAGTGAACTTAATGGCATTGGTTAAAAGGTTTCGAAAAACGGCCTTAATCATTTCCTTATCGGCAAAAACACTTACCTGGGCGTTAGAATCTATCCTTAGATTCACATCTTTTTCATTAGCCATGGGGGATAGAAGGTTGTAAACCTCCTGCACTGCCTGATTTATTGAGAAATTGATTGGCATAGGAGTAATTTTACCCGTTTGAACACGGCTCCATTCAAGAAGATTTTCTAGCAGATTGTAGGCTTGCTTAGAGGCCAGAAACATATTCTGAACAAACACCTCTAATCGGTTCATGGGGTAAGTATTTAACTTTTTGGCCAGAAGAGAACTGAGCGCAAGGACTGAACCGAAGGGATTGCGAAGATCGTGAGCTATTATTGAGAAGAACTTATCTTTTGTGGCATTAAGAACCTCCAACTTCTCGTTTGCCAGGTTGAGCTTTTTAAGCGTTACCTCAAGCCCGTGCTTCTCCTTTATTAGCTGACGCTGAAGGTTGTTTACCTGCCGATTTAGGAGCAACATGGCTTCGTTCTGCTCCAATAGATTCTTTGCATTTACCCCGCCAACAATTAGTAATTGATTGCTCTTTCTGTAAACCTGCGCAATAATTGATGAGCTAATGCCATCGGTATTGCCAATGGTAATGTACCCGCTAAACAGTGGTTCTCCGTTAGAACTGATAAATGTTGTTAGCTTTTCAAATGAAGGATTTATGATGCTACTGCTCGGATCACCTACAAAAAGAGCGTTCATTGCTTCGTTAGCAAAAATCAAGGTTCCATCGGTATTAAATATGGCAATACAACTCGAATTGCTCTGCGACATGGACAGAAGCAGCTCATCTTTCCACTCCGATAATTCTTTAGGAATAAAGCGTGCAGGCATAGTAACGAAAACCTCTAGTTATTTTCACTTGAATTATTCGCCATTTCTGCAAAAATAGAAATAATTTTTAGTATCCAAAACTCTGCGTTGGTTTCACTCAGGGCTATTGGGGCAAAGCTGCTTTGTTGTAATAACTAAAGTCGGATAAAATTTTAGACAGCAATATTCTATGTACTATCTTCTATAAATCTATATGATTTAAATTACTCATGCTTTCCCAAAGCAGATGTTGAGTCGTCGGCAATAGCCTGATCGCTAATGAATGCAAAAAGGGGATTATTTATAATCATCCAGTTGTAGAATGGATAAATCTGATCGAAGCATTCCTGACTTAACTCCTTTCTAAAAACATCCACCCAATTGTTGAGTTGTGCCGGCCAGTAGGTGAGTTTAAAACCGTGGCTGCGATATGCCCTGAAAACCCAAAGCACGGTTTCGGTAAAAACAACGGGGCTGTAGTCGTTAAACAGCGAGATCATGAAACGTACGTGGTTACGATGGTTGTCGTACATCATATCAACATTGCCTTCGCCAATAAGCTGTAAAATGTCATCGCGCTGGCTTAACTGATTGTTTATAATGGTGGTCATGGCATCTGCCTTGGAGGTAAATTCTGCTGTAGACTTCTCGGATGGCTGCTTCAGTTTTTCCGCTGATTTTAAAAGATCCTCCTTTTTCATTTTGATAGGTATTACTAAATCAATTTAGGTTTAAACTTAATTATTTGGGTTTAGATTGTACTGGATATGACCCAAATATAATACTGTTTTTGAACTTAATTATCATTGCCCCTATTTCTCTTTGATTTTTTTTGCCCCATACTAAAGAACTCATCCTTACTCTTATAAACATATGAGGTTTCTTAACCAATGATTTCATCCGTTGAGTATCCAAACAGATATTGAGAAGCGGGGGTTATAATGAGCGTTGATTCTATTTGTGTCGATTACCAGCATGGCATAATTTACATGATGCCTAATAATTTAAAATACAACTACTAGCTGACCAATCATTAAATCTCCTTAATATACTTCTCAACCTCATCAAGGTTTGAAATGAAGGCAACATTGGGATATTGCTTTAGCTCCTCATGCCCACCATGCTGGAACGCTTGACCTCCTACTATTATCTGTAAATCGGGAAATTGGCTGCTGGTTCTCTTTAGCAAGGACTTAAGGGCAGGTAGATGAAAATAGATGCTTAATGAAATGCCGAGGATTTGAGGTTCTATGTCACTAACAAACGAAAAAAGCTCATTGGTTGGCGTATTTGCACCTAAAAAATGAACATTCCATCCTTGCTTCTCAAGAACATCGGCAACCATTTTCCCACCAATCTGGTGCATTTCGCTCTCAATGCAAGTAACAATGGCCGTTTTCTCCAACTTTTCTGAGGATATTATGCTTGGGTACAACTCATTAAGGTTGGCCTCAACAATTGATGAAGCCATGTGCTCGGTGGCTACGCTAATCTTGTTCATTTCCCATAGTTTACCCACTTCATACAAGGAGCTTTTAATAACCTCCTCGTAAAGAATCTTAAAATCCTTTTCGGTGGCAGTAAACTTTGATACTAATTTTGAGCATTCTCTATGGTTTCCTGAAAGAAGATAGTTAAGATACTCGCGCTGATAACTTTTTAAGCAATTGGTTTGCACCATTATACTTTGGTTTAAAGAGAACTAGCTGGTTTCAACCTGATAAAGGTTATGCTTAATGGAATAGACAACTAACCCCGCAGTATTTGATGCGCCAGTTTTACTCAGGAGATTCCCCCTGTGCGTATCAACAGTACGAACGCTCACGAAAAGTTCCTCGGCAATCTCCAGATTTGTATGCCCCTCACAAATAAGCTGCAACACTTCAATTTCTCTTTTTGTAAGCCCGTCAGGGTTCTTAACTATAGGTTCTTGCTGAGAAGGCGAAACCTCTTCCTGTTGAAGCCTCTCCATTTTTTGCTTTAAGTAGCTACTTGTTTCGGGTTCATTCTGATTTTGTTTTTGCTGAGAAATCGCCTGGGAGCTGTACTCGCTAACATTTATAATATTTGCAATAAGGGCACTCTGGCCATTCATCTTGGAGAGTGTACCCCAGCAATCCAGGTTAAGCGTGCTTCCATTCTTTGCAAAGGCCTTAAAACTAATATTGAAGCTACTCTGGATTCCTTTAAGGCAGCGCCTAATTTTCTCCTCAACTAGGGGTTTGTCGTCTGGATGGATGCGGCTAATTAAGCCCCTCTCAAAAAAATCTTCCTTTGAGCAGCCAAATATTTTGAGTAGCTTGCTGTTTGCAAACGTAGTTTTATCGTCCTGATAGATAAAGATTCCCGTAAGAGTGCTATCAAGCAGGGCTTTAAATCCGCTTTCACTAGCAGTGAGTAACCTCTGCCTTTTTGCAATCCTCAGTTCAATGGCTTTAAAAAGTTCATCGTAATCGAAAGGTTTGGTGATATAATCGTCAACCCCCATCTGCATCCCCACGCGAATATCCTCCTTCTCGGTCTTGGCCGAGAGGAATATGAACGGGATGAAGCATGTTGCCGAGTTCTCGTTAAGGATTTTATGCACCTCGTACCCATTCATCCTAGGCATGGCAATATCGCATAGAATAATATCGGGGATATTTTCAAGGGCTCTCTCAACACCCTCAAGCCCGTTTTTTGCAGTGATAATACTGTATCCTTCCTCTTCCAGAAACATTGAGGTTGATTCTCTCAGAACCTGATCGTCCTCAATTAATAGAACAGTATGCTTTTTACCCATATTGCTATAAAAGTATCTGTTAAAAATAAACTACAACTTCCTAAGAGGCAACCATACTTTTACCAATGTGCCTTTATTCAGCATACTATCAATTGACATATCGCCACCATGCACATTAACGCACTGCTTAACAATTGCCAAACCTAATCCTGTACCGCTAAACTCCTCGCTATTTGATGCTCGAAAAAACGGATTAAAAATACTATTCAACTCGTTTTCTGGTATGCCTACACCGTAATCTTGTACGAGAAACTCCAGGTAACGTTTCACTTTACGAATTTTAAAATCTACTTTCGTTTCTGATGGCGAATATTTAATTGCATTTGTAAGAATATTAACAAGAATATGCCTTAACAGTACCTTGTCAAGCAGAACCCTATCGTAGTCACCATCAACATTTAAGTTAATTCTATTCTCTACAGCTAAAGTAACCTGCGACTCATCTGCCATTTGCTGAGCAAAGATTTCTAAATTCATTACCTCGGGTCGGAATGTAAGATTACCGCTTTGCTCCTTACCAATTAGCGAGACATTCTCAAGCATGCCCGTCATAATATTAACCGACTCGTAAACGCGTTTAAAGCTCAACTCCCGCTTCTCTTCATTCCATTTATCGTAGTACCTCTGTAAAAGCTGGGTATTTGAGTAGATGCTTGCCAATGGCGTTCGGAACTCATGCGAAACGGTTGAAACAAATCTTGATTTCAGCTCGCTTAGCTCCTTTTCCTTCTCAAGAGCACGAGCCATTGATTCCTCTGCTAATTTGCGCTGGGTAATATCAATTGAATTAAAGAAGATGCTTGTTACATTCTTCTTCTCATCAAAAACTGGTGAGAAGTGCAACTCGTACCAAAAAAGGTTATTGGCAGAATCGGTTAGGCTCACCTCAAATGTTTTAACGTCACCCTGCAGTGCTTTTTCTGCAGTACCTTTAATTGTATTAACTTGCTCCGAGGGATAAATATCGAGAATAGATTTCCCAATTGCAAACTCTTTATTAAAGAAAAATTTAGCCCTCTCCCATGCTACATGGTTATATGCTTGCACTATGAAATCAGGGCTAAGTATAACGAATGATTGTATTGAATTATCAAAAATTGCTTGTAGTTTCTCCTCCCTTTCCTTAATGGCTATTTCAGCCATTTTTTGCTGGGTTATATCACGGGCAAAACTGGCAAGCATATTACCTTTCTCGCCAGGTATTACAAATGCCATGAGCTGTATATAACGAATGGTATCTCCAAAATTTATCTTAACCTCCTGCAAGGTATTTAAATCGAACTGGCTGCTTTTGCCCGTTCTTAATAGCTCCTTAGTTATGCGCTCTACCTTACGAACCAAATTGGAATGGTTTTCGCCCAAAGGCATCAACTTATGAAAATCAGATATGTTTGCTTTCATTGCTTCTTTTGCAGGAATACGAGAGAGTTCCTCCAGTGCATTATTCCATGCAACTATCTTTCCATTCTCATCGGTTAGCATAATTCCATCGGGCGATAACTCTATCATCCTACGAAGTTTAAGTTCGCTATCGCGAACCGCCTCCTCCGCTTTTTTTAGTTCTGTTATATCATCCTTAATTGCAATAAAATTTGTAATCTCATTATTGGCGTTATATATTGGAGAAATTGAAGCCGACTCCCAGTATAAATCTCCATTTTTCTTTCTATTTACGATCTGTCCCCTCCAATCGTTTCCTGAGAGAATGGTTTCCCAAAGAATTTTAAAAAAATTATTATCGTGGTAGCCTGAGTTAAGCACTCTGGGGTTATTCCCAACAGCCTCAACATAAGAGTAACCCGTAATTTCTGTGAACCTTGGGTTAACATACTCAATGGTTCCGTTCATATCAGTTATCACCACAGATGCAGAGCTCTGCTCAACAGCTACAGATAATTTCGAAATTTTTTGGCTATCCTCCTTGCGCTGGACAATGCCCCAAACCGACCCCATTAGGAGCTTAAGCTGGTTAAGGTCAGTCTCGTTGTAATTGCCCTCCTTATTGCCCACGCCAATAACAGAAACAATTTTGTCATCAATCATTACAGGAATTGACATGAAACTATTTAGCTGTGCATGTCCCTCAGGAAATCCCTTTTTTAAAGGATGATGCGCCATGAAGTCGTTCACAATTATTTCCTTTCGCTGCCGTACAACTTCACCCCAAATTCCCGTATTTTTAAGTTCGTAGCAGGTGTCAGGATTAACAATTGAGCACCGCTCCATTACATCTTTCGACCAAGAATTAAGCACGAACTGCTCTTTCTGCTCATCGTAAATATAAATGTATCCAATTTTACTGCCAGTTAAATTAAGTGCTTCGGAAAGCGCAAAATCAAGAAGGTCCTTAATTGAATCTGCCTTGTGCTCAAAAATCCGAACCAACGACTTTAACCGCCTGGCGTTCCTTTTAATATCCTCTTCCGCTTTTTTTCTCTCGGTAATATCAGTGATAACCCCAATAATACCAGCAACATCACCTTTCTTATCGTGAAGGGTCGCCTTATCGAACAGCACCTCTCTAACCACGCCATCTTTTCTTTTAACTGTCCATTCATAATGCTGGCTACCTTTTTTCCTAATTAGCTTCTTATCCATCTCATGGTACTTCTGGGCAATGGGGAGTGTTCCCATTTCGTAAACCGTCTTGCCCAAAATATCATCCTTTTTACTCCCCACAAAATCTTCAAAAGCCTTGTTACACCCAATGTAACGACCACTTACATCTTTGTAGAAAACAGGGTTTGGAATGGTTTGCATTAGTGTTTCCATAAAATCATGCTGCTCTTTAATCTCCTCCTCCTGCTTTTTTCGCTGGGTAATATCTGTGAAGGTTGTGTAAACCCTAAAAGGTTTTTCATCATCATTCTTGAACTCAGGAACAGCATTTACGAGTATCCATCTATACTCATCTTCTTTAGGATGAAAAACTCCCATTGTTACGCCGATAATTGGCACGCCTGTTTTAAGTGCCAACATAGCAGGATGCTCCTCGCCTTGCAAAATACCCCCATCCTCTTTAACCACTTGCCATAGAGGATCTGAAGATTCTCTTCCCTGCATTTGTTCGAGAGATAGTCCTAAGATACGTTGAGCTGCCTGATTAGCAGAGGTAATTCTACCCTCACCATCCTGATATATCACCCCCTGCTCCATGGTTTCAAAAAGGGTACGGTGCTTTTCCTCGCTTTCAACAAGTGCAATTTCAGTTAGTTTCCTTTTGGTGGTATTATCCAACATCTCCACAGCAGCAATTACTTCACCCTTATCATTAAAAATTGGAGTTGATACTACTCTGAAGTACATCTTACCCTGCTTGGTTTTTCTGTATATTTCTGTTTCGTAAACTCCACCATCAGCTAAGGTTTTTAGTGCCGGGCATTCTTCACATGGTTTCTCTTGATTTTGAGAGGATAATGTGCAATAGCAGAATGGATTTTTATGGTACTCTCCATTTGGAAACCACTCCTTAATTTTTGGGTTTACCTCAAGAAGTTCCATTTGGGGACTAATTAGAGATACGCCAACTGTAAGATTATTAAAAAGTGCCTGAAACTTTTGCTCACTGGCTTTAAGGGCAAGTTCCGCTACCTTGCGCTTGGTTATGTCCATCATGGTGCCCCTAAGCACCTTAACCTTACCGTCTTTCATTCCCAAAGTAACCTCTTCCCTAATCCAAACAATCTCACCATCAGGCTTTATGAAACGGTACTCCATTTCATGATTTTTGCCCTTTTCTGTTGCATTCTTACAAAAGGAAGCAATTTTGTCTCTCTCCTCAGGATGAATTCTGTTAGCCCAGAAATCAAAATCTGTCCACTCATCATCCTCATACCCTAAGAATGTTTTAACTTGGGGAGAGATGTAAGTCCATTTGTCTTGCTCAGGATCAAACTCCCAAAAAATTGTTTTTGTTGTTTCGGCCAATTTCCTGTACTTCTCCTCACTAACTACCAAGGCCTTCTCTGCTATACTCTTTTCGGTGATGTCATGTATGAATGAATACAGCAATGTTTGTCCTTCCATATCAACCGGACCACTAAACACCTCTACGTCCTTAATTTCCCCGCTCTTCAACCTGTGCTTAAAGACAAAGTACCTTCTCTGCTCCGATGCAGCAAGAGACATCTCTCTCTTAACCTCCTCTTTTGTCAGGGTGTTAATTTCATTAATATTCATCCCCCTCATTTCTTGACGAGACCATCCATAAAAAGACTCAGCCGCCGGGTTAGTATCAACTATCTGGCCCGATTGGGGATTTACTATTAGCATCATGGCATGGCTATTTTCAAAGAGACTCCTATAACGAGTCTCATTGAACCTTAAGGCACTCTCTGCCTTTTTCTTATCAGTAATGTCGGTAATTATTACAGCAAATTGATTTGGTTTTGGTGAGTATGCATCTACGTGAAAATATTTACCAAGTGATTTTGAGTAGTTTTCAAACTGAACGGGCTGGCCTGTTGTTGCAACATTCCCATAAATTTTTATCCATTTTTTTTCAGTTTTTGGTAAGACTTGCAAAACCGTTTTACCAACAACATCCTCACCTTTCAGCCCGGTTAATCTCTCAAAACTACTGTTTACCTCCAGAAAGCGGTAATCAATGACTCGCCCTTTATCATCTTTAACTACCTCATGAAGAGCCAGCCCTTGATGCATTTGGCTTATAAGTAGTCTGAATTTTCCCTCGCTTTCTTTTGAGGCTCGTTTGGATTCAATAATCTCTGATATATCGCGTGCCGCCTCAATAACATGGGTAACTCTTCCTGTCTTATCCTTTAATGGTGAGAGAATTATGTCGATATGCGCTTTGCTGCCATTGGCATCTAAATGCTCGTGTATGCAAACGCTTGGTTTGCCCGTATTAAAAACTTTTTTTAACTCACATTTCTCTCCTTGCTTACTGCATGGCTCATTCACCCCATGCGAAACCTCAAAACATGCTTTACCTATTACTTCATCTCTTGATAATCCTAGGGTTTTAAGGTAATTGTTGTTAACATCAGTTATGGTAAAGTTTTGGTCAATTACCAGAATGTCCTCGTGCAACCCATGAAGCAGAGAGCGATAGTAGCGCTCTTTGTTCTCGATCAGGCTATTTGCCTGTTTAAGTTCAACTACCTGTTCAATTTGTTTGGCAATTGCTACAAGCAGGTTCACCTCCTCTTTTAGAAATATTTTTTCACATTGATTAGCCTTACAGGAACATACGGTAAGTCCCCCTTTTTTTTTGCCGTACGACTTTATGGGTACATGCTTGTAATCTCCCTTACTACAGTTGGCAAAATTGGATGTTTGGTATATTTTCCCATTAATATCAATCTGAGCGTCTAAATCGTCGGGAAACTGGAACCCTTCGGGTATTGTTTCTACCACCTGCTGAAGAATCTGATCAGTATTAAGGTTATTATCCGAAATAATTTTTGATATCTTTATTAAGCAATTCTGTTCCTTTATACGCTCATGCAGTTTCGCTTTAAGTCCCTCTTCAGAGGAAATATCAATGAAAGTTGACCTGTATAGAATGTCACCATTCTTATTAATAATGTTACTATCAACTTTAACCGGTACTTTTTTTATTGTTGTATGCAGTAGGGTATTAATACTTCCTTCTTTGCTAAATTTTTCCTTCCCTTTAAAGTGAAGGTAAAATTCATCCTGGTTGTCAGGAGAGATGTACTCTGTTATTTTGCTACCAATAATACTTTTAACCTCAAGATTAACCAAATTGGCAAATACCTTATTGACCGATTGGATGGTAAAGGATCTGTCAAAAATCACATAGCCCACCGGTGCATGGTCAAACAACTCGGCAAAATCGTTTCGAGAGTCCTCAAGTTCAGCATGGATTCTTCTTAACTCCTCATTCTGATACTCCAACTCTTGATGGTAAACAACGAACTCCTCCAGTATCTCATCAAAGGATTTATTTTCAAAAGCACTGGTAATATCTCCCCCTTTATTTAGAATATCAAAAATTTTGCGGCTCATGTTTCTTTTAGAATCATCCATCACCCTACAAATTTAACATGTAATATCTCAATAAAATATTATTTTGCCAAGCATAATGCTAAGTCCACATCACTACAAACTACTTGGTGCGTAAACTATTTGACAAAATATCAAAATTATCAATTATACCAGATAAGAGCAATACGCTTTTTCACCTATTATCACTGAATCGTTTATAAAATTCATGTTTTTTCTAATCCTCTTTCATTTTTTGATAAAAAAACAAAGCTCTTCGTTTATTTATTTATATCTTTATGATTGCAGTAAAACAAAATCTTTAGAGATGGAATCACTATCATTAAAAGGGAATAGCCAGCATCCTGAGGTTCTTCTTGATCAGGAAAAAGGTGTTATTGAGTTTTCAGGCAACTCTTTGCCTGAGGATGCAAAAGGTTTTTTTGATCCTATTATTAACTGGATTGACAAATACATAGAAGTACCTAATAATGAGACTACCGTATCGTTTAGGATGAGTTACTATAACACACCGAGTTCAAAATTAATTTATCAGATTCTTAAAAAGTTTGAAGGATTGCATAGTAATCAGGGTAATGTTAATATCATTTGGCATTTCCCAAATGATGATCCGGACATGAAAGAAGCTGGCAAAGATTACGCAGAGAACATTAAAGTACCATTTAAATTTCAATCATACGAAGAATAAGAAAAGCGCTGGAGAACAACCAGCGCTTTTCTTATGCATTTGGAAAACTATGATTTTTTACCACGAAGTGGTGTACCTGTGGTTATATATTCTATAAGTTTTTGTTTCACCTGTTACATCTGATTTAAAGTGAATATAACCAGATAGCATTGAGACCCTCCTATCGGATGTAGATGTTTCTTCCACATTTAAGGGTTCTGTAATATTAAGTTTCAACTGATGATTTCCTTTCCCTTCAAAACTCTGACCAATATCATCAACGGTAATATGCGGACTCCCAGGCAACTCCAATTCTACCTTTTGAATGGTGAATGGAGTTTGATATTTTGAAACGATGGTCATCTCCACCATTGTCTTTTCAATAACACCATCTTGACGACTCTCTGCATTAAAGCGAAATGGTTCGTTCACAAAAATTGCTGCTTTGTCGGCTGTTATATCAAAATAGAATGGTTTTCTTACAGAATTATTTCCAAACCTATAGGAAATCATTATATGGTTTTCGGGATCCTCATAACAGTTAAAATAATCATACTTAATAAGCACATGATCCTTATTGTTAACAGTGCTTGTAATGCGGGCACATTCGGATCTTACTTGAGGGCGGCGAGAAGTTTCAATAAACCTATCACCCAAACGAAGAGCGTACTTTAGTTCACCTAAATCACTTTCTAACTCTACCAACTCTATACTTTTATACAGATTTTGGTAGCGAGTTATTCCAAGCTGCGCCTTATCTTTTCTTCCATCCATAAAATAATCGGCAAGGTTTCTAAGTTCACCTATGTTACGGTCTATCTCCTCAACGCTCGTTACATTATCTGCTGCATCGAAAATTTCATCGAGCTGATCAGACATCTCCCTGTCACGCTTCTTAAACTCAGATACGAGCTTAAAAATTTCTGTTTCTGGGAATGGGTACTTTATATGATAGTTAAACCTAACGGACCTATCTGCCCGATTCTCGAGTTTCTCCCAGTAAAATTCATCTACTTTTGATAGTGAAACCCCCTGCAGAAAGGGTACTGGCCCTGATGTTGTTGTGGTGGTAGTAGCAAAGTTTTCAAGATATGAGGAGATATTATCAACGGTACTTTCCTCCATCTTCATCTCAGATGAGGTTTGTACGTTTTCTGCCACTGCACTAACAATTCGCTCCTTAACCATATTAAGAGCATTTTGTTGAGCATCCTGCAAGTTGGAGGCTGTTCCCACCACTATTATATAACCTTTTTCAAGCCCATTTACCCAACCTGGCGCACGCCTTTCACTTTTATCTACAACCTTTAATTGAGCCATGCACGAGAAAAAAAGTGGCATTAAGAAAAAAAGTATAAGTAATCTTTTCATCATAGAGTAATTTTATTGTGTATTACCTGAATGGGCATAAAGCAACTAACGCAAGATGCTGAAACTCCTTATTGCAAATGCAAGCCCTTGCCAAGTGGTTCTAAAAGATACTATTAATCCAGCAACCCCAGTTGGGGTTGCTGGATTAAATCAAAGATCTAACTATGGCTGCTCGTTAGCAAGCTTCTCCATTTCCTCGTTAAATACGTTTTCAAACTTCTGCTTGTCATAGTCAAGGCGAAGCCTATCGTCTTTGCTAATTCTATCAGAGATATTGTTTAGCATCTCATCCTTATCAACCTCAACTGCAACATAAACAGAATACTTACCATCTTTCTGGAAGGTTTTGTTACAAACAGTAGAAACATTGTTGAGGGTTTGGTTCACAACAGAACGAGTCATGTCCTCGAATTTCTCAGCATACTCGCTGGCATCACCAACTGTAATGTCCTGAGTATAACGATCAGTAACCGTCTTAACGGTTCTGTTAACACCTGCTGCCAAAGCAGCATTAGCATCAAGATTTGCCTTACGGCGGGCAGCGCTCAGGTTTGTACTTTCACCCATTCCTGTTCCACGGAAATGTGTCTTGTCAGACGAGTACTCATTGTCATTACAAGGAATATTAAGCTCCTCACCCATTCCGCCAAACTTATCTCCAGCATCTTTTGATCCGCCACAGCTGGCTAGCGTAAATGCACCTGCAATAACTACTGCAGCAAATAGGATTTTTGTTAGTTCTAGCTTCTTCATAACATTAAAATTTAGGTTTAAAAAATGATTAAAAAATATTAAGGATAAAAATGGTTAAAAACTAATTCTTGTATAGCCAATCCCAGTCAAATTCTTTGGATGCACCATAATGAGCCCAGGTTCTTGCAACATCTTTACCTGCCTCAATCTTCATCTTCTCAATATCAACGCTATCATCGTATCGTTTCATTTTGAAGTTCCATGAGCTGGCACCCTCTGCTTCAACCGCTGTTGTTATTTGCTGAACTAATTCCTGAGCCTGAGGGTAGCAATCCATCTCAGGGGTTATTTTAGCAAGATTCTCTTCAACTTTAGATAATTCTTTCCCTGCCCAAGCAGCTCTTGCTGCTGAAAGATGCTCATTACACTGCTCATTGGCAAAATCTTCGTAAATATCTATTGATGCGTTCATGCACATATCGTAACACTCGCGGCTAACGTCAGGAACTGAAAGCAGCATAAATAATGCCTCCTCATATTTTTTCTGTCCTGCTAAAGCACGTGAAGATGAAATAATAACATCGCACTTGGAATTATAGTACTCAATTATTTTTTCCTTTCCCTTTTCTACAAAACCACGAAACTGACCATGCCTTGGGTTGATTCCATTTAATGCCTGACTATAGGCCTTCTCTTCGGTATTGCCAACCCCCTTAAGCTGCAGGCTGGTTTGGCTAAAAATACTTTCACTTAATGCATCAACAATAAACAAGGATACTTCTATTGTTAAAGAGACCATTGGGGGTGCAGTAGGGGTAACATCCTGATTAATTACTGAAATCATAGGAACCATAAAGAACTGTGCTCCTCCTTCGGTTGCTCCTAAACCATTTAAGGTTGCCACCTGCATAAGCCTATTCTGTAGCATGCGTTGAGCACCACCAGGTATCCCTGCTTCGTCAGGCACTACTGCAGCAATAGCAATTCTACCAAGGTCGTCAGTTTTACCTAAACTACTTTGCGACTGAGCTGCAAACGACAAAGTCAAAAGGGTTACTATGAGAATCGTTATTTTTTTCATTGTACTATGCAAATTAGATAATTGAATTTATTTTTGTTTATACAAACCTCGTGCCGAAATTAATTAACTTGCTTAGAAACTCATTGCTTCAAGAAGTTATTATGGTTGAGCATCGGCAATAATTGCATACTCAAGCACGGGTTCTCATTATATTCTCCAACAACTATGGTAGCCAAAACTGTTTGAGTCATCTTTGAAAATAAGCTTCTTCATACCATGAAAATTATCGCTACAACTATCTTTGTTAGCAGCAAACTTTACCCTAAGTCTAACGTAAAACCAAAAACAACCGGGTTAATAAAATGAATACTTCTCATGGTAACATAAGTTACTCGCGGCATTATTACTACTTCTCTCCAACAATTAACCATGCTTCCCCCAAACCGCGCATGTAAATTTTTGAATCGATTCCAAAATTATCGCGCAGGTGTTTACTAAGACCACTTAACCATCTACGTGTATCAATTGCCCTTTGACGCCCTCTGCGTTCTTCAAACAGAGGAATACGCACCTGCTCAAGTCTCATTTGCGTATCGCTTGCATCGGACATACTGAAACGCCCCTGTACGGTATTATCATAGAACCAATCCTCAATATGCTCTAGCAATTCAAGCTCCTCACCATCGTAAGTAAAATAAGTCTCTAGGTTATCATACCAGTTGGCCCATGTTCTAATATTTACACGAACTTCGCGACCATTTTCAAACATATCTTCGAAATGGCTCATTAAGCCAGCGTTAAAACCATCCATATGGCTAAGCACTGCCTCTTCTAGCAATAATTCGGGCGATGCAGCAGATGATGGATCCCCTGCGCCAGCAGCACCTGAAATTTGCTTAGATGTATAAGCGTCTAAACCCCTTAGGTTGAAAGTAATATAACGGTTAGGTCCTTGTCGCTTAATGTCAAAACTTAAATCGAGAATTATATCGGCCTTGGCAGTACGTTTTAACATGTCAACCGGGCTTTCAGCTATTTCAGAGCCACTTGAACCTGACGTAAGCATTGCTGCTTCGGCCTGCTCACGCTCAAGGTTACGCAACTCCATCTCAAGATCCTTAAGGGGAAATCCACGATCGGCCATGATCTGTCCCATTTTAGTTATAACCAGCCTAAGGTCAGCATCGTTCTGCATTGCAGCCTTATAGTCTGGCAGCGTTTGTGTACGTCCCATGCTCTCGAACTCCATTTTAAAGTCCCTGCTAATACAATACTGATCGCTGGGAACCACCATAATTGTAGGTTTACGTGCTTGCCCCAATAGCGATAAACTGATAATAGAGAATATGAATATGCTTAATAATTTTTTCATGGCAACTATATTTATTAGTGTTACATTTTATTAAATTTGAAAGAATATGGTTAGTAATTTAAAAACCATGATCCAAACTACGAGCTATTCCATCAGCCTCAAGCTGTTTACGAAGAGCATCGTACTGTACCTGAGCATAAATTGCAACCTTGTAATTTCTTCGAGAAATTTTTAGTCTATCCTGCCCGCTGGGCATTCCGTCGGTAGTCATAGTTAAAAATTGTAGGAACTTGCCTCCTGGCTCAAAGAATCTCTCGAAGTAGTCGGCATGCTTCTCGCCTGCATTGGGTTCGTTAAGAATGGGAGGCGTTGCGGCGGCACCGTGACCACCTGGAATACCTTTAAAAATGACTGATGCAACGGCATTCATTTTGGCTTCAATTACGGCGCTCTCAACGTTTTTACCGTAACCCCATACCTTCAGTACTTTTGTTCCATCCTGTCCTACTCCTTGAATTTGTACCTCGTAGTTATAGTTACTACTATAATGCTCTTTTTTATCTCTGCGAGAATGTCTTTCTTGAGCCTGAGCAAACTCTACCAAAGAGAAAAGCAGGACAAGAATAATTGATAAGCTGCGTAAAATTTTCATAATTATTGTATTTTACTGGTTAGTACTTTAGTTAGGTTAATATTTAAAAAGTAAAGATCATACTGTTTTGCTTATTAAAATCCGAGTTTTAATCCGATAAAAGTTGACGACCCGCTACGGCCACTAAATGCCTGATCCCATTGTCCTATATTCATTCCACTCTCTGACTCACCATCAGAAATAAAAGCATAAGCACCAATGCCTCCTGTTATTTGAAAGTTATGACTCAAATTTAGTGCCATGTTTGCACCTGGCTTTACATAAACAGCAGTAAAGGCATCGTCTTCGGAAAAGTCGCTATTCGAAGCCTGCTCGCCGCCAGCACCTAAATAAATCCTTAACTCTACATTACGTGTAAGCTGAAGCCCCTTGGCTAAGCCAACTCCATATCGAAGGAAGTTAAAAAAAGTATCTCCATAATAGGGAAAATTTGGATAGTTCTCTGCATCAATGCCAAACTCACCGTAGGCAAAAAGAGCCCTAATACCAACGAATCGGCCCAGACGATAGTCGGCACGACCATAAAAACCACCAATTTCACCTAGTTCTGCACCTAAGGACACTTCAATTCCATAATCATTCTGTTGCTGCATGGTGAATCCGGGCTCAAGTCTTCGCCCATGCACCTGGTAAAACTCAGAGGCTTCCATGTCGCCCATGGCATCGTAACGGTTATCAACAATTTTACTCTTAGATTTTGCTCTAATAACCCCTCTGCGCTTAGGCACTGTCTCGTTGGTTTTGGGGTTATAGATATGCTCGTAAACGAAAAACCTATTGTCGGTTTTTAAACCCTCCTTTAAACCAATTTTTGCATTCAATGGGCGCTTATCATATAGCGAAGTTAAAACTTGAAACTCCTTTACATCCATCTCTATTCTGTAAACGACCTCGTCGTAACTTTTTTGCACCAGCTCCTGAAGGAGCTCATCTTTTGTCTTTGGTTTAAAGAACAGGCTAAGACCAGAGTCGCCATCGGGTTGCATGGCTGTAACCCTCATGGATTTTGTAGTAACATGATTGATTGGGACTTCAAGGGCCTCAAAAGCTTTCTTTTTCTGTTCTTTCACCTCGTCGGAATCATCTTCATAAATCCATGTTTCGTATAACGCGTTGCGCATTTCATCGTTAAAATCAACTCTGAATAGCATTCCGGAAACATTGGCTTGCCATCCCTTCATATTCTTAATATTAGCATCGGAGGCCGTTTTTACATCGGTAATTCCAATAACTAATATATGGCTCAACCCAATTAACCTGCTTCCATAATCTCTAAGGGCAGACTCTCCTCGCTTAGTTGCGTCTGCTTTAAGGAAATCTGCATCGGAAGCTGAGAAACGCCCCCTTTTATGAACGACCTCCATGTTCATGGTTCCATCGGGCTGGCGATTGTACCATTTAGAGATAATCTTTTTGCCAACTTCCAGTTCCAGTAAATCTTTCTTGATTGCCTCTTGCAAATCATTGCTTGAGAAGCCACTGGAAGGTTTTATAAGCGCACTTTCCAGGTTGTTATTATCGTACTTGTCGGAGAAGTAAATAGAATCGATTTTGGACTTTACCTGATTCCAATATTTTACAGATGGAAGGTCAACAAACATTACAGTTAAAGAACTCCTGTCGTATTTTTCGGGAATTTTACCGTCTTCAGTTATCTCCTGAGAGAATGTATAAGCACCAAAAATCACAAAAATAAAGAATAGGGATAATTTTTTCATGGTCACGGATAGTTAGGGTTTAAATACTAAAAACTACATGCTTTTATAGTTAGTAAGCTGAAAGTAAAAGTATGAAAAAAAATTATATTACATGGTAATTAAAAGTTACTAAATCACTCGTTTTAATCAACAAAAAAACATCATTAATCAAATGATTTTAGAAATTGACTCTTTATATTGCATAAACTACAACCCCCATGCCAAAGCTTTAAATTGAATTTTATTATTAAGATAATATCAGTAATAAGAAATAAGGGTAAAATCTAATATCTCTTTATTATAGCATGTATATTATCGGTTAGAGTGATTGGGTGGGTGAATAAATAATTGATTGGCTGGTTGGTTGAATGGTTGAATGATTGGTTGGTTGAATAGTTGAACTCACCCAAAAAAAATTGGGCATAAAATATTGATGACGGCGGACAACTTTTCGTTTTGCATGTTCGCCGTGCCAGACATTAGGTATAGTTGCGTTATTTTGGCAAGCAATAATGAGCAGGTATTTTATATGGTTGATATAACACTATTGCATTTTTCAACCTCAATAGTAATCACAAAAATACCTGCAGATAAAGATAGAACGAATCAAAACGATACAATCCCCATTGCCTTAGCAATACGCTTGGGGATATCAGTATTATCCATTTGTCCGTTAAAAAGATGCTGACCAGCACCAATGGCATAAACGGGAACGTGAGAACCAGTATGCGCTCCTGTTGTCCAACCAATACCTGCCAGGCGATTTATGGTTCTTACTGCAACAACAGCAATTGGGTCAAAGCTACCGTATTCGGTTTTGATAATTGCATCCTGCTCATTTGATTTATTGCCAATAGAAGCAGAATAGGCCTCGCGTATTTCATTCCTATAAGAAGTTGGTAATGAGTCGTAACTTACCCCTAAAGCAAAATCTTCAACTATCAATTTTTTTACCTGTTCAAAGGAGGGATGTCCGTTATTAATATTCTTAAAATCTTTAACCATCTCATTAAATGCTTCCAGCGAATAATTTTGGTTCTTGAGGAGAGATAGCTGAGTATCGTAGCCATAATGGTTATTACCAACGCTCATACCGCCAGTCTCATGATCGGATGTAACCACAATAAGCGTTTCATCTGGATATTCATTGTAAAAGGTGAGAGCTAAATCAATGGCATCAGAGAAAGCCACCATATCCATAATGGTTGTTGCACCATCATTGTCGTGTGAGGCCCAATCTATCTTACCACCTTCTATCACAAAGAAAAACTCTGAGTTAGAATCACTCAAAACATCAATGCCCATTCTGGTAATATCTTTAAGGGTCACATCATTATCCTTAACATCAATCTGATACTTTAAAGTATGTCCCGGTGATGGATCGGGTGTTGAATACACAATTGACTGGTTATTATTAAGGATTTCATCATCCAGAGGAATGATATCTGTAAAATAACACCCTTTCTTACTCCCAATATCAAATACGTTTCCGAGCGGTGTTTCAGAATCTTCCCCTTCCGGATCGCGCATTCCACCACTTGCAAAAAATCGGTACCCAGAATTTATCATATCGTGTGCAATACGATGGTAAAAGTTTCTTTGCTGCTGATGAGCATAAAAGGCTGCTGGTGTAGCATGATCTATGCTTACGGTTGTAGCCATACCAACTGTATAGTCTTTATTATTAGCTTGATACGCGATGCTATGCAACGTATCGGTATGCTCATGCGAGAGCCCCAGGGTGCCTATTGAAGTTTTCTGACCGGTTGCCAAGGCCGTTCCAGCGGCTGCTGAGCCGGTAACAAACCTATTATGGGCAAAGGTTTCAACCATCCCAACAACAGGGAATTGAGTGAATGCGAGTTTCGATGTGCCAATATTGCTATCATCTAAAGAAGCAAGATATGCCTGTGTTGCTGTAATATGCTGATGGCCCATCCCATCACCAATAAAATAAAAAACGTACTTGGCTTTCTGACACTTCTCATTATTATGGTAACAAGCAGAGAAAGCAACGACTAAAAAGAGCATGGATAAGAATAGAAATGATTTTAGTTTAGGCATAATTGTATCAGATTATTTATGTAATGATAATGGTGAAATAATCGTTAAATATATAAAAAACAATATTTAGGTCAGAATGTTTTTACCAATGTACTATAACTACAAAAGGTTGTGCTAAACACAACCTTTTGTATAACTATCTCTTAAAAAAAATGCATTTATATTTCATCCTTACGAGCCGCGTAGCTAATTTTTAACGCACTAGCTTTTCGTAATTCTTGTTTAACATCGGTAACAATACCCATCCTTGTGCTCTCATCAACCTTTAACGAAATGGTAAGCATGGACCTTTCAGCCTCACTTAAAGCATCTCTTTCGGATGAGATAAAATCGCGAATATCAATTAGTTTTTGGAAGGTATCGTTGAGCTGAATTCTTGAGTCAGTCCCGAAAACTCCCTGATATTGCCTTGCAGGTGAGCCAATATAGATGTATGAAACGAGAGATTTTTTCTCGAGTTTAACCACCTCTGATGCCTGCGGTAACTTAATAGAGACAAGCATTTCTGTTTCCCGAAGGGTTGTACTTACCATAAAAAAGAATAACAACATAAATACAATATCGGGCAACGAAGCCGTTGAGATGGCTGGCATCTTATTCTTTCCTTTTCTTGCAAATTTTGCCATTATTTATTCCCTCCTACACTTTTAGGTTCGGCCTCAGAAATACGCTGAGGATAGACTTTTTGAACTGCATCCTGTTTTTCTTCATCCAGGTCATCGTAAGGTCTTCCGAACTCTGTTCTTGCCACTTCATCGCGAAGCTCGTTATAAGCTGCAACGAGTTCGTTTTGAACGAGCATATACATTTTATAGGATGTTCCTCTGTCGTTTTGCAATGAAATAACGCCCTTTGTAACGTCAACGTTTCCAAGAAGAGGTATCTCTGTGGGTTCCTTCTCGGGTAGTTCAGGATCATTCTCAGGATTTGAAATAAACTCCTTTGTTTTCTCCCTAACCATGCTAACATCCATGGGCATTCCATCAACCAACAAGCGATCGCTTTTACTAATAAGCACTGTAAGAATGTTCCTTTGCTTTATATCCTGCTCTGTTTCTTCTTGATCTTCAGGCATTGGCGGCAACATCCTTGCCAGTCCAGTATCCACGTTCATGGTTGTGGTAACCAGAAAGAATATAAGGAGTAGGAAGGCTATGTCGGCCAATGAGCCTCCATTAACTTCTGGTGTTGGTCTAGCCATGTGTATTATTTTTTAAGCGGTAAAGATTCGGAGTATACCGAATCTTTACCATAATTTGCTTATAATTTAATTATACTCCTAACGCCGGTAAAGATAAGCGAAAGAATAGCAAAACCTAATAATATATAGGTAGCTATTATGCCTGTATCAGCAAACCTTAGTACGGCTGGGTCAGAGAAATCTGGATTAGATACTGCGCTATCAATAGGTGATGTATCTGAACTTAAGTATCCAATTAAGAATACCAAGCCCAGACCTAATAATCCAACTAAAGCTTTCACAGCATTCCTGGGATTTAGGACAAAGTATATGATGGGGAAAATGATTGCAAGAAATGCTGTTAACCCTAGTAAAATTAGCGCCCATAGTATGTATGGTTCAGCAACAACCATTTCCTGCTCTGCCTCAGCACCAGAGATTCTGAAAAAGTACACCAAGGCAACAATTATGGATACCCCCATCAATGTCCAAGAGAAAATCTTAACTAACAACTCAATTAATTTGTTGGACATGGTATATTATTTTTTAGCGTTATACTTAAGAAGGATGTCGATTAATGAAATGGAAGCATCTTCCATGGTGTTAACCAGCTTGTCGATTTTTGACACAAGGTAGTTGTAGAACACCTGAAGGATAATAGCTACGATAAGACCGAATACTGTAGTGATAAGTGCAATCTTAATACCACCTGCTACAAGGGAGGGAGAAATATCACCTGCTGCCTCAATTGCATCGAATGCAGAAATCATACCAAGTACCGTACCCATGAAGCCAAGCATAGGGGCAATTGCGATGAAAAGTGCAATCCATGTTAATCCGCTTTCCAGCTGACCCATTTGAACAGAACCGTAGGTAACTACAGATTTTTCAACCACATCGATACCTTCCTCTGATCTGTCAAGACCTTGATAGAAGATGCTAGCAACAGGACCGCGAGTGTTACGACAAACCTCTTTAGCAGCCTCAATACCTCCACTCTTCATTGCTTCCTCAATTCTTGAAAGGAGCTTTTCAGTGTTGGTTGTTGCAAGGTTAAGGTAGATGATTCTTTCAATAGCAATTGCTAAACCCAGAATTAGAGCTAGCAATACAATGCCCATAAATTCTGGTCCACCTTCGATGAACTTTGTCTTAACCTGCTTGTGAATTGACTCTTCACTTTCAGCCTCAAAAGGAGAATCTGTTTCTGGCATTTCTGCCTCAGTAGTGTCAGCATCAACTTCAGCTGTATCTACCATAGTTTCTTCAATTGGCTCTTCAGATTCTTCCTGAGCGTTAACGAAAGTTGATGCTCCAAACATCAGCATTCCTGTAAGTGCAAATAATGCAAATAATTTTTTCATGGTTTTGAGTTCGTTAAATTTATTTACAATCGGATTTATTTAAACAAAATTACATTACTTTTTATAAAATGCAAGCGGAGAGAGTGGGATTCGAACCCACGATACCCTTGTGAGGTATACACACTTTCCAGGCGTGCGCCTTCGACCACTCGGCCATCTCTCCTAAAAAACAGCTCAACGCCATGGTTAAACAGGGGCGCAAATTACAAAAAAAATTTAAACTGTACTGCATTTATTGAGATATTTCACCACTAATTGATATTTCAATTGCTGCCCTTAAATGATTAAATGAGTAACTTTTACCAAGCAAGAACATAAGTTTCACGATGGCTGCTTCAAAAGTAAGGTCGGCTCCGCTTGCAACGCCTGCCCTCTTAAGCAACAACCCGTTCTCATACTTATCCATGTCCACCTTACCTGCCTCGCACTGGGTCACATTGAGAACAACCACCCCACGCTTTACGGTTTCTTCAATCTTTTTAACAAACCAGGGACTACTGGATGCATTGCCTGCTCCAAAAGTTTCAAGAACTACACCTTTTAGTTCGGGGTTATCAAGAATAGAATCGACCATTGAGGGTTGTATGCCGGGAAAAAGTTTTAGCACAGCTACGTTTCTATTAAAATGAGTATGGACAGTTAGTTCTCTTTTATGAGTTGGATAGTAGATGTGAGCAAAATTATATTTTATCGATATACCAGCAATTGCCAGAACAGGATAATTATCGGAGCGAAATGCATCAAAATGCTCAGCATTATGTTTAGTAGTTCGATTACCTCTAAAAAGTTGGTTTTCAAAAAAGATTGTTACTTCAGGTACAAGCGGCTGCCCGTTGCTTGCAGCCGCTGCTATTTCAACGGCGCTTATCAAATTCTCTTTCCCATCTGTACGAAGTTTCCCTATAGGCAACTGAGAGCCGGTAAAGACAACTGGCTTTGAGAGGTTCTCCAGCATAAAGCTTAGTGCTGAGGCTGAAAAAGACATGGTATCGGTACCGTGAAGAACAACAAAACCATTGTAGGTGTTATAATTCTCCTGAATAATATCTGCTAATTTCACCCAAAATTCAGGGGTAATATCTGATGAATCAATTAATGGATCGAAAGAAACAGTATGCAGCTCATAACCAAACTTTTTTAGTTCAGGAACCTCTTCTTGTATCTGATTAAAGTTAAAAGGGGCTAGCGCTCCTGTTTCGGGATTCTCTTTCATACCAATGGTACCGCCCGTATATATTATGAGGATTTTAACAGCGTTTGCATCCATTGTGTGATTCTATTTTATTTGGAATAGATCTATGGCATTTTGGGTGGTTACCTCAGCAACTTGCTCAAGCGAAACATCTTGCAAATGTGCAATTCGCTTTGCTATGTAAATCAGGTTGGCACTTTCGTTCCGCTTACCTCTATGTGGTGCTGGCGATAAGTAGGGCGAGTCCGTTTCGAGGACTATATGATTAAGGTCCATATCTTTTACTACCTTATCAACCCCAGCATGCTTATAAGTAACCACTCCTCCTATTCCAACTAAGAAACCTCCAAAGCCGATTATAGTTCTGTATTGCTCGTGATTTCCTGTAAAGCTATGGAATACTCCTTTAAGCTGCGAACTATTCTCCTGCTCAACAATCTCAAAAATCTCATCGAAGGAATTACGTGAATGGATAATTACCGGTAACTGATGTTCCTTTGCCAATTTCAGCTGCTTACGGAAAGCGACCCTCTGCTCCTGTATGTATTTTTTATCCCAATATAAATCAATTCCGATTTCGCCAACAGCTATGTACTTATTCTCTGTAAGGTTTTGCTCAACAATTTTCAGCTCCTTATGGAAATCATCTTTAACAGATGTTGGATGCAAACCCATCGCAGGAAAACAGTAGCCTTTGTTTGCAGAGCAAACATTCAGTAATGGCTCTACCGATGTGCTATCGATATTTGGCAGCACCATGTATTCAACACCTTGATATTTGGCACGTTTAACGGCTTCGTCCCTATCGTGATTAAATTCTTTTGAAAAGATATGTGAGTGGGTATCTACAAAAATCAAAACTCAATTTTTTATTATACAACGCTGTTAATGCATCCTATTATTTGCAAACATAATAAATGTTTACTTAAGTAAATAGTAATTTAAAAACATACAATTATATTAGTGC
>JBKHAH010000120.1:0-7335 GCA_046542995.1 Bacteroidales bacterium | reverse complement strand
TTTTTACTTGGCACACCCCATTATACCCAAAAATTATGGGTACGCTCTACCCATAACGAGCTACAAATCTGTCATTGATTGTGTATTCTATTGCCTTTCGCCCATTTCACAACAAAAAAGGCCGCCCATTAAATGAGCGGCCAATTTTTTATAGCAAATAAAACAGATTTTTACTTCTGAACCTGTATCTTTTGGCTTGTTGTACCAGCGTTGGTAACAACCTGAACTATGTAGAGCCCAGAGTTAAGGTCTTCAATACTAATGTTAGCAGAAGTTTTGTTAACATTCACTTCCTTAACCAGTTGCCCTGTAATGCTAAATACCCTAACAGAATTAATAACACTTTTACCTGTGATATTCAAATTGTGTTTTGCCGGGTTTGGATAAACCGCAAAAGATGAGTTTAACGTCTCATCAACATTCGAAATTTCAATAATATCCTCAAGTGATCTTGGGAATATCTGCATGTCATCACCAAACTGTGATACCATGGCAATCATGTCCACGGCGGATGTAGGTATCTCAGTTTCAAAGTAATCTAGTTCAGCGCTAGAGCTAGGTGTTCTTAGAATACTAGTTCCGGAAGCATCGGAAATATCGTATGAAGTGCTTGTCTGGAATTCAGTATCTTCAGCAGGATCAATTGTAACTTCCTCAACAAAAACCAGCATTGATTGATGCTCGGTTGTGATATTGTCCAAAGTTATCGTTAGTGGCTCTACAGTATTTTCTGTTGAGGTGGCTGCTCCTGGATCTTCTTCGGGTACAAACTGTAGTAGGCTGTTGTACTCTGTAAGAATACCTTTAAGACCAGTAATACCATCATACAGTTCGTATTCCGTGGTGATAATGCCATCAGCATCATCAATAAGCATGGCTGCTGTTTCATCCTGAATATACTTTTGGTTTCTTTGCCCATGTATATGGGTTATAACTACCTCGCCAGTAATTTCATAAACTAGGTCGCTAACACCTTGCGAACGAAGTTCCGCCAAATTCTCTACCTGAATTATTTCTGGTGCCTCTTCAACGGTTACATCATCAATAAACCACTCGTGGGCATTAGTACCTTGGTAAACAAAAGCAATATAGATAACCTCACCTGCGTAATCAGAAAGATCAATAACCTTTTCAGTGTATGCACTTAACGAACTAGATGATTCATACACCTCAACAAACTCGCCCTGCTCAGGATTACCACTTCCGGTTGATATCATAACGCCGCTGAAGCCATAATCACCCATAAAGCTGTTTTTCTCGTAGAACTTCAGGATAAGCTCTATGTCCGTTGGAATGCTTAGCTGTGGAGTTACTAACCAAGAGTCTGACTCGCTGGTTGTTAAAATATGTTTAGCCGCTGCGCTACCGCTATTGGGGGATGCTGATGTTTCCCATGCACCTTCTCCGTATGTGTATTCATTCCAAATTGCTGGAGGAACGCTTGTCTCAAAACCTTCTTCCCAAGGGAAAGCTTCAACTATGTCTGCATCCTCAGCAACAAGAATAACATCCAGAGTTGTATTCTCGTTAAGAATCAGTTCATCTGCGCGTGTGTGAAAACCGTCCTTAGCAATGGAGTAAGTGTGCGCACCCATAAGTACATCAGCAAAAGAGTAGCTGCCAGCAGCTTCTTCAGCTCCATCAAAAGTAATTATTGCGTCCGTAATAGCATCTCCATTCTCATCAATAACATTAAAATCCAGAGTGAATGTTGGTACGCCATCAAGATAGATATCCTCTAATGATCTTGGGAATATCTGCATATCATCATTATACTGTGAAACCAGAGCAACCATGTCCATTGGGCCAGTTGGGACTGTAGTTTCAAAATAATCCAATGCTGCCGACGAGGATGGTGTGCGAATCATACCTGTTCCGGTGGGGTCTGTAATATCGTAGCTGGAACTTGAACTGAAAGTGGTGTACTCACCATCAAAATCAAGGTCAACCACCTTAATTAGCATGGCTTGATGGGTTTCATCCAGATCAGCCAATGTAACAACTAAAGGATCAACAGTATTACCTGTAGATGTTGCAGGGCCAAAATCATCGGTTGGAATAAACTGAAGGAAATTATTGTAGGTTGTTAAAGTTCCCACAAGTCCAGTAATTCCATCATACAACTCGTAGTCAGTTGTAATAATGCCATCACTATCATCAATCATTATTGCAGCTGCCGCATCCTGCACGTACTTCTGGTTGCGTTGCGCATGCTGGTGGGTTAAAATAACCTCCCCTGAAACCTCATATACGGTTTCTCCGTCAGCTTCTTGTGCTCTTAGTTCTTCAAGGTCTGCTACTGCAACCCTTTCTGTTTGAGCTAAAATAGTATTTGAGCTGAAAGTAGCAGCAACAAATACTAGCATTAAACTTAAAAGTGTAAATTTTCTCATAATCAGATGAATTTTAGTTAGAAATAAAAATATTGAAAATCTATATAGTTTTTTTGTTATGTGTAACTAACAAATTTAAGCAAATTTTGTGCTCATTCCTTAATAAATACTATTAATTATTACAGTTGCACAAAATATTCTTAAAAAATCCCTTTCGGTTTTAGTTAGAATTGTATGCTACTTTTCACTATCCAGCTGTTATTTAACTCATTAAATCTTACGGACTGACTTATAATACGTTTCGCAAACGCACAGATAATCAAGCAGATAGAATGTTAATAACTTTGCTTAATTGTTTATTTCTTAAACAACGAAAGCTTGGCGTGAATGGTTTGGGTGCGTAACTTAGCATTTACAAAAACCATGAGCAATTTTCTTTTAGGCTTCTTTTTTTCAGCTCATTGCAATTTTCTTTTTTTAGTAATACAGTTGGATTAGGTCACAAAATGCCTGATGGAAAAATTGGCTGCTTTTTTAAAAAGAGAATGAAATATTAACGGGAGGAAAGCAATTTGAAATGGACTTGCTTGATTTTTAAAGAAAGATAAGGAACATATTTTTTAGATACTAGTAACAAAATATTAAATAAATACTGATGAATAAAGGGGAAAATATTAATGTAATGAAAGATGTTACCGAAAAGCTCACAACCTACACGTACGAGGAAGCTTTAGCGGCATCAACAGTCTATTTTAATGGCGATGAGATGGCTGCAAAGGTGTGGGTAAGCAAGTATGCGCTTAAAGATTCCTATGGCAATATTTTTGAACGTTCGCCGGAGGATATGCACCGTCGTTTGGCCAGAGAGGTTGCCAGAGTTGAGAGGAAGTATCCTAACCCTATGAGCGAGGAGGATGTATTTGAACTACTTAGGGAGTTCAAGTACATTGTCCCTCAGGGAGGACCAATGACGGGCATTGGCAATCCGCACCAAATAGCTAGTCTGTCAAACTGCTTTGTTATTGGAACAAAGGGCGATGCCGATTCTTACGGCGGAATTCTTAAGATTGATGAGGAGCAGGTGCAGCTTATGAAACGTAGGGGTGGAGTTGGCCACGACCTGTCGCATATTCGCCCAAAAGGCAGCCCCGTGCTTAACAGTGCCTTAACCTCAACTGGTGTGGTACCGTTTATGGAGCGATACTCCAACTCAACCCGCGAGGTAGCCCAGGATGGCAGGCGCGGAGCGCTCATGCTATCCATTTCCGTTAAGCATCCCGATGCCGAAAAATTTATTGATGCAAAAATGGAAGCGGGAAAAATTACGGGTGCTAACGTATCGGTAAAAATTGATAACGATTTTATGCGCTCCGTAGTGGACGGTACGCCTTACGTACAGCAGTATCCAATAAACTCAGACAAACCAAAATACCGTCAGGAAATAAATGCGCAGGAACTTTGGAAAAAGGTAATTCATAATGCTTGGAAATCTGCCGAACCTGGCGTATTATTCTGGGATACTGTTATTCAGGAATCTGTTCCAGATAGTTACGCCGACATGGGTTTCCAAACCGTATCAACAAACCCTTGTGGCGAAATCCCCCTTTGTCCTTATGATAGCTGCCGCTTACTGGCACTTAACCTATATAGTTACGTTGAGAACCCATTTACCTCCAAAGCAAAATTTAACTTCGATCTCTTCAAGAAGCATGTGCATTCCGCACAGCGCATTATGGACGATATAATTGATTTGGAGCTGGAAAAAATTGATGCAATACAGGCAAAGATTGATAGTGACCCTGAGGATGAGGATATAAAGGCGGTTGAACGTAACCTATGGAGTAAGATTCGTCATAAGGCCATTCAGGGAAGGCGAACAGGTATTGGCATAACCGCCGAAGGCGACATGCTTGCTTCATTAGGTTTGCAGTATGGCTCCGACATTGCCATTGACTTTGCCGTTGAGGTGCAAAAAACATTAGCGATAGAAGCATACCGCTCATCTGTTTATTTAGCTAAGGACCGAGGGCCATTCCCAATTTTCGATGCACAGCGAGAGAAGAGCAACCCCTTTATTAACAGGATTAAAGATGAGGATGCTGAGTTGTACAACGATATGGTGAAGTATGGTCGCAGGAATATTGCCCTGCTAACCATTGCCCCAACGGGCACAACCAGCCTAATGACTCAAACAACATCGGGGATAGAACCCGTATTCATGCCCTTCTACAAGCGCAGGCGCAAGGTGAACCCCAACGATAAGAATGTAAACATATCCTTTACCGATGAGGTGGGCGACTCGTGGGAAGAATTTAACGTATTTCATCATAAATTCCTTACTTGGCTTGAGGTGAATGGGTATAACCCCGAAGAGGTGAAGACCTATCCCGAGGAGGAGGTGAGGAAGCTCATAGAGAAATCGCCATATCACAAAGCTACATCTGGCGATGTGGACTGGTTGAGTAAGGTAAAAATGCAGGGCATGATACAGAAATGGGTTGACCACTCCATTAGTGTTACCGTGAACCTTCCTGCCGATGTATCGGAGGAGATGGTGGCTAATGTTTACCAAACGGCTTGGGAGAGCGGATGCAAAGGATGTACCGTTTACCGGGATGGTTCGCGCGATGGCGTGCTTATATCATCTGAGAAAAAGGAGAAGAAGGGTGAGGGCTCACCATCAAAACGTCCGCCTGTTCTAGAGTGTGATATTATTCGTTTTAAAAACAACCACGAGAACTGGATAGCCTTTGTTGGAATGTACGATGGCAGACCCTACGAAATCTTTACCGGTTTGTCAGAGGATGATGTGCTGCCTATTCCTAAATCAGTAAAACAGGGTAAAATCCTGAAGATTAAGGACGAGGACGGTAGCCGTTACGATTTTCAGTATGTTGATAAGTTTGGCTACACGAATACGCTGGGCGGCTTATCACACATGTTTAACAAGGAATTCTGGAACTATGCCAAATTAATATCAGGAGTATTACGCAACGGCATGCCCATTACCGATGTGGTTAACCTGATTAGCTCGTTACGCCTCGATAACGAAACAATTAACACTTGGAATGCTGGTGTAGAGCGAGCATTACGTCGTTACATACCCAATGGCACAAAAGCCAAAACAGGTAAGAAATGTACCGAGTGCGGTTCCGAATCGCTAATATATCAGGAGGGGTGCCTAATATGCCAAAGCTGCGGCAACTCCAAATGCGGATAGTTTTTCGTAACACTCTATAACTCCAAGCCCCCGGTGTGTTTAGCATTGGGGGCTTTCATTAGAATTCAAATTTTTAAAAAATGAATATATAGCCAAAATAAACAAATCGATATTGGTATTTAAAAGGTAATCTTAAAGGAGAGCCCTGTTGAGACGCTGCTTGTGTTATTCTGCATTTTTATCTGATCGAAATAGGGTTCAACCCTTAGGTTTATAGAGGTTTTGTTCTTGTCACGGAATGCAAGGTTGTTAACTTTTGCCACCTTAACAGCATCAACTATAGACCAGATTCCAACACCAATTGCGCCTCCAAAGCCAACCAGCATTATGCCTTGTCCTGTAGACCCATCTCCGCCCGTACTTACGTTATTTACAGCATTTACTAATCCAGCGTACGAAACAACATAACAGCCTACGTAGCCAACAAGAAAACCAGCTCCTCTGCCACCTTCACCAGAGAGCATCTGCCCTAGTCCTGGCACAAAAAGTGAGGAAACCCCTGCTACTGTAGGGTTATACGGATCGCCTGGTTGAAAAACGTATGTTTTATGGTCATACTTTGTTTTGTTAACACTATACTGAGCGCTTGATACCGAACTCAGTAGGATAAAGCCAAGTAATAAAATAATTAATTTATACATAATCAGTAATTTTCATTTAAAATTAAAAAATCTAAAGGCTATATATTCATTTATGCTCTAAAATCCTATTTTTATTACTGCTTTTTCAGATATGGAAGATGAAAGACTCATTCCATAAAAGATTTTATAAATTTCTACTGACCAGAAATACATTATTCTCAAATGTATAACCAGTGGGCGACAACTAGTGTCGAGTGTCATTTTACTTCATTAATAAGAATGATTTTTTAATAAAATATTAGTAAGCATGTACTTGGTGCAGTATGGAGTGAAATGAAAAGAATTATATCCTTTCTTACGGTTATCTCTTTGTTTTTAATTCCTTTCTCATCTAATGCATAATGGGAGAGGTTGATTGCTACTCGCAACTTGCTTTTGGTTTGGGAACCAACTATGGTATCAATGTAAGGTATGCCAACCTTATTCTGGGTTTTGATGTAATGCCGCTTGAACTAACCTACAATATGGTAACCGAAGTGAATGGCGATGAGATTAGTAGTTCCCCTGATAAAATTGACATTTCAACATCCAGAATAAACCTTAGCGTGGGGATACTATTTTAGTCTTGTCCGGGGGCGACTTGAAGTCGCACAAGGACTATATACCAAAAATCCCCCCAAGCAACTTGGAGGGATTTTATATTGAACACTTTTTTGTTTCAATATTTTGACTTAAAAAGTTGTTATACAGTTTTATAACATAAGGTACGCTGTGTTCAATAAGTCAAAGATACAATCTGAAAGCAATTCACAACCAGATGTATATGATTCTTCCTTTATTCATGGCTGTGTTCAATAAGTCAAAGATACAATCTGAAAGCAATTCACAACTTACGTCAGCTAATGATTCTACCGCTGTTTGCTGTGTTCAATAAGTCAAAGATACAATCTGAAAGCAATTCACAACGACGATGTGCTGGGAAATCTTACTTGGATGGCTGTGTTCAATAAGTCAAAGATACAATCTGAAAGCAATTCACAACTGCCCTTGATTTAACACCATTTCACCACTAGCTGTGTTCAATAAGTCAAAGATACAATCTGAAAGCAATTCACAACCTGACAACAACAGTGAAAGTTCCTTCCCCAGCTGTGTTCAATAAGTCAAAGATACAATCTGAAAGCAATTCACAACGAGAAGG
>JBKHAH010000119.1:0-7337 GCA_046542995.1 Bacteroidales bacterium | reverse complement strand
CATTTCCTTAACTGCAATCAATCGCTAAAATTACAAAACTTTTTTAGGACTGCTAGTTAAATAGTATAAGTATTCATAGCAAACGTGTTTAGAATTCCCGATGATTAAAGCCATAAATATCTGGAAGCCAATTCATACCCAATGGCATCATATTCTTAATACCTTTTTATGTGTTACCCCTTATAACTATTGGCATTTTGTACGAAGCATACAGGTAAAAAATGCAAAGTAAGCAGGAATTATATCTTAAGCCCCATTATGGTAATATCGTCAAGCTGATCAAAACCGCTTACCCACCGGAAAAAAGCATCCTCAACAATACTTTTTTGGTCATCCATGGGTTTGTGGGCATTTTTAAGGAGTAAATTTGAGAACCTCTCCTTCCCATATTTCTTACTAAAATCATCTCCTCCAAGCTGATGTCTTAAACCATCAGTGAACAAGTACAACCGATCGCCTTTCCGGATTGGTATTTTATGTGATTCGAAAGGTCTCATGATCCTATGGAAAGAGATTGGCATTCTATCACCCTTGTAAACATTTAGTTGTGGCGCATTACCATTGTCTCGGATTATCCAAAGAGGATGATTCGCTCCTGAAAACTCAATGTAATCATTACCTTTAGTGTAGCGGATTATTGAAATATCCAGGCCTTCATGATGATCTCCAACTTTACCCGACTGCTTTAATGACTCCACCACCACTAGCCTTAAGCTATTCAAAATATCAGAAGGCTCATAAACCTGCCTCCCCATTAGCTCTGTTAATGCAGATATTGCCAGCATACTCATAAAGCCACCTGGCACTCCATGCCCTGTACAATCGGCAACAGCAACAATTATTGTCTCATTTTTAGGGTATGCCCAAAAAAAGTCTCCGCTCACTACATCCTTAGGGAATAGCATAATAAAATGATCCTCAAAATAATCAGAAAAAACTTCCTCTGACGGCATAACAGCAGCCTGAATGCTCGATGCGTAATCAATACTCTCCGTAATAAGCCAATTGAACTTCTCCAGCTGCTCGCTCTTCTCAGTTATCAGTTTCTTTTGTTTCTCCATCTCATTACGTTGCTCAATAATTTCTTCCTTCTGTGCAAGAATCTCTTCGTTCTTCTGAAGTATTTGAGCATTCTGCTCCATTAGCTGATAGTTTGAGCTTCGTTTAATTCTGAACTGCCTGTAAACCATGTATAATATTGCCGTAAGGAAGATGAGCACGCCAAGCACAATGAACGTTTGGGTACGTTGCCAAAGAAACCGCAGTTCTGAGTTTTTCAATTCAATTTCCCTAAGATCCTTCTCCTGCTCAAGTTTTAATATTTCGGCTTTTTTCTGTTCAAGTTGATACAATACCTCCATTTCAGCAAACCTTTTTGTTCTATCCTGCGATAGAATGCTATCGCTTAAGGAAGAGAAATGCTTGTAGTAGTAAAGTGAGGTTTTATAATCACCTAAATTCTGATAAATATTCGATAAGGTTTTACTTATTGATTGTTGCAGCTTTAGTAAGCTGCTTCTTTTCGAGTCTTCCAGAGCATCCAGAGCAATAGTTAGAGCTTCATCGGCATTGCCTAGTTCCAGCTCAACAATAGCCAGCTGGTGGTTTGAGTATATAACCACTGAGTTAAAACCAATTTCCATTGCCATAGACCTGGCTTGCTGGAATGTTTTCTTTGCCTTATCATACTTTTTTTGAAGCAAGTAAAGCTCACCCAAACTCTGTAGTGCATCAGCCTTGCCTACCTTGTCGTTTACCCTTGAGAATGTGTCCCTTGATTTTTCAAGATAATACTGAGAACTATCTGGTACATTCATCTCAAGGTAAGTATAGCCCAAACTTAAGTAGCATGTTGCCAGCCCTCTATCATCATCTTTCTCCCTATATATACTCAATGCTCTTCTAAAGTATGGAATGCTTTCGGTTTCGTTCTTAATTTCTCCAAATATTTGACCAATATTGATAAGAGTTGATGCTAATGACTCTAAGTCGTCAAATTTTTCAAATATAGCCAGAGCATTTAAGTAGTTTTCTAACGCTTTATCATAAACCCCTATATCATAACTGGTTGCTCCAATGTTTGTTAGTACTGATGCAATGGCAACGGTATCGTTATTACTTTTAAAATAGCCTAGGGCATCTTGGAAATAGTTTAATGATTGGGCATAATTCGATTTTCTGCGATGTAAAACACCCAGATTATTGTTCATTCGAGCCACACCATATTCGTCACCAACTTCTAAACAATGCTCATGGGCTTTTGTGTAACGTTCTATGGCTTTATCTAAATTGCCATGCATAAGGCCTATTCTACCTAACGTGCTGTAGGCAACTGATAATTCTTTATGGGCATTCTGTTTACACCAGTCCGAAGGGTTGTTTTCAAGCATTCGGTTTAAGGTCATGGTAGCCGTATCAGCATGTGCTTGTGCATTCTCAAGATGCCTGTTGTGCGCTATGTATACTTTTGCTATCTCAATATGCACCTTGCCTCGATAAAAGCAAAGGGGAAGGCACTGGATGCTGTCTTTGCAAAGAGATGTTTTATTCAGGGCATTATTTAGCCAATCGAGCGCAATGCTGGGTTCAGAATCTACATACTCAGCTGCAAGGTTAATGTATGCTTGTATTGCTACTGTATCGTGATTAGCCTTTTTTAGTTCTTGTAAAAGAGAATCTATTCTCCGCTCATTAGCACTACTTAGGAGTGATATTAGGGAAAGAACTATTACTGATAATCTTCTTATTAAGATATTTAATTGCACAGCATTTTAGTTTGGACATTAAAGTTATGAAATAAAACGAAATGCAATGCACATGTGTGAATTATATTTACAAAAATCACACTAAACTAAAACTCTACTATACTTTATATCGGGAGATGAGCCAATTAGAACTCGGAAGTAAAGTGAAATTTTATATCACTAAATTTTTCCTGAGCCATATCTAGCGCGTAGGGTGACTCTGCCAAGAATACCTCACGCCCATGCTTGTCAATAGCAAGGTTAGCGTGTTTACGCTGCCTAAAATCTTTTAGCTGCTCATTATTAGTGCTTTCAATCCAGCAAGCTTTAAAAAGATTTATGGGCTCGTACCTGCACGAAGCACCGTACTCATGCTTAAGCCTATGTTGAATTACATCGAACTGGAGTGCACCTACTGTTCCAATAATCTTTCGTCCGTTGGCTTTTGATGTGAATAGCTGTGCAACCCCCTCGTCCATTAGTTGATCTATGCCCTTAGCAAGCTGCTTGAACTTCATTGGGTCATCATTCTCAATATACCTGAAAAGCTCTGGTGAGAAGCTTGGAATGCCTTTGTATTTGAGATTTTCACCTTTTGTAAGGGTGTCGCCAATTTTGAAGTTACCCGTATCGTGCAGACCAACAATATCGCCAGGGTAAGCGGTATCAACTATGGATTTTTTATCGGCCATGAAGGCTGTAGGGCTAGAGAACTTTATTTTTTTCCCGGTCCTTACATGAAGATAAGGTTTGTTGCGTTCAAATGTTCCTGAGCATATTTTAAGGAACGCCAACCTGTCTCTATGGTTGGGGTCCATGTTGGCATGGATTTTAAAAATAAAACCCGTTAAATTCTCTTCAAAAGGCGACACGCTCCTATTTTCTGCCTTTGTAGGTAGCGGATTCGGAGCAATTTCAATGAAACAATTCAGGAGCTCCTGAACCCCAAAATTATTCAATGCGCTTCCAAAGAATACTGGGGCAACCCTACCAGCCAGGTACGATTCCATATCAAATTCTGGGTAAACCCCGTTAACAAGCTCAATATCCTCACGCAAGGTTTCTGCATATTCGCCAATATACTTATCAATCAACTCAGAATCAATGCTATCAATTTCAATATTATCCTGAGTCACGGTTTGCTTGTCATCAGCGAAGAAAAGGTTAAGCTTCTGCTCGTACATATTGTAAACCCCCTGAAAAGAAGGCCCCATGCTTATTGGCCAGCTCATGGGCTTTACATTAATGTTTAGTTCTGTTTCAATATCATCGAGTAAATCAAAAGGGTCCTTCCCCTCCCTGTCCAACTTATTAATAAATACCATTACTGGTGTATTGCGCATTCTGCAAACCTCCATCAATTTTCGGGTTTGAGCCTCTACGCCTTTAGCACAATCAATAACAATAATTACGCTATCAACCGCGGTAAGGGTTCGGTAGGTATCCTCAGCAAAATCCTGGTGACCAGGTGTATCGAGTATATTAATTTTTATCCCCCTGTATTCAAATCCCATAACGGATGTGGCAACGGAAATTCCCCTCTGGCGCTCAATCTCCATAAAATCCGAGGTGGCGCTCTTTTTAATCTTGTTACTTTTTACAGCTCCCGCTACATGAATTGCTCCTCCGAATAAAAGCAACTTTTCGGTTAGGGTAGTTTTTCCAGCATCTGGATGGCTAACTATGGCGAAGGTTCTTCTGCGTTTAATCTCAGTATCTAGTATCATAACAGCTATTTTCGGGGCGCAAAGTTAGCGTATTTTATTGCATTTTACTAAGATTTATAGCATGAGTTTATTGCTGTAGAATCCTCAAATCAAATCCTTCCTTTTTTATATATTTGAAAGATTTTAAAAATAAGAGATGCATAATAAACAGCCACTTTGGACTCGAAGTTTTATACTCCTTGCTTTGGCGAACCTGCTTATGGCCATTGCTTTTTACTTTATGCTACCTGTGCTGCCAGTATATCTTGAGGATGTTATAGGTGCTGGCAAGGGTGCAATTGGCGTTGTGCTGGCTTTTTACACTATTGCAGCACTCATAATTAGGCTATTTGCAGGTTGGGCGATAGATTCTTATGGGAGAAAGAGGATATATCTGGCATCCTACCTTTTATTCTCTATACTATTCATTGGGTACCCCCTAGCATTCTCGGTCATCGTTTTTATGCTTTTAAGATTTGCACATGGCTTAGCATGGGGAGCGCTCACCACATCAAGTTCCACTCTGGCTGTTGATATAATTCCAACCCCCAGACGAGGGGAAGGGATTGGTTTTTTTGGGTTATCAATGACAATTGGGATGGCGATAGGCCCCTTAATAGCTATTCAAATAGTTGGAGACTCGAGGTATTTTGCCGTTTTCATATCTGCAATTATTCTTACAATGCTTGGAATCTTGCTTGCCATTATGGTTAAGTACCCAAGTTTTAATGTAAAACGCATACCAACAAAAATTTCTTTAAAGAAATTAATCGCAAAACCAGCAATTCCAATTTCATTGAACATGATGCTAATTATGTTTACCTACGGAGGAATATTATCTTTCATTGCCCTTTACGCAAAAGAAATTGGAATAAGTAATAGCGGTCCTTTTTTTCTTGTACTCTCTTTGGGTATAGGACTTTCCCGAATTGGTAGCGGGAAAATTTTTGATAAAAAAGGTCCCTTGCTGGTGACTGTAACGGGTTGCCTTTTTTTAATTGCAGGATTCCCTGTTTTGTCACTGTATGCTAATGCCATAGGCTTTCATATAGCGGCACTTATTATCGGATTGGGTTTTGGCATAATAATGCCAACCTTTCAGGCAATGATTAACAACGTAGTGTCTCATGAAAGAAGAGGTGCAGCGAACTCTACTTTTCTTACATGTTTCGATCTTGGAATCGGCCTCGGGATGGTAGGTACTGGTTTTTTATCAGAATGGTTTGGTTTTAAAACTACTTTTCTAATAAGTTCATTGGTTAATCTAATTGCTCTGTTTTATTTTATGGTTTATTCGAGTAAGCAATACAAAAAATCTATTTATCCTAAATAAAACCAACCTCACCTAATCATAAGTCATATTTATACATAACGATCTCTTATCCCAAAGGTTGATTATTAAAAAAATGTAAAAAAAACTCTGTTATTTTAGTTTTTAGAGTATCTTGTATTGGTATTAGAACTGATGATACTCGCAATATATTCAGTTAATATTACAGTATTAACCTAAAACCTATAACAACCATGAAAACAATTCTAACGCTTGTTTTTACATTACTGCTTGCACTATTTACTATTGCACAGCCTCCCCAAGGCTTCAACTACCAAGCAATAGTTCGCAATGCAGAGGGTGAGCCCTTGCAAAATCAAACCGTAAGTTTGCGCATCTCTTTATTAGATAATCAAGAAAGCCCCTACTACTCGGAGACACACTTATATACAACTTCTCCACAAGGACTTGTCAGCATTGTTGTGGGCAACGGACAGGATGCCACGGGCAATATTTCTGACATCCCCTGGGATACTGGGGAAGTGCAAATTATGGTTGAAGTTGATCCGGATGGGAGCAACACCTATGAACTGATAGGGATTAGCACAATACAATCCGTACCTTATGCACTATATGCCCTTGCTGGTAATGAAGGTGAACCTGGAGACGACGGGCAGGATGGTGTAGGGATTCAGACCATAACGCACAACCAGAACGGTACGCTTACAATCACCCTTACCGATGGGAACTCATACACAACAGATGATATTACAGGTCCGCAAGGAGAATCCGGAATTCCAATTACTTGGCTAGGAGAGTTTATAAACTATCCTGAATCTCCATCTCTAAACGATGCCTTCTATCATCAGAATGAGGGGAGTTCGTATGTTTGGGATGGTAACGCTTGGCAATTAATGGCACAAGACGGAGCCGATGGCGAAACAGGTCCGCAAGGTCCAGAGGGACCCTTGGTATCAGGGTCAGCAGGCCAAACCCTCCTACACGATGGCGATGGCTGGGTGGCCAGCAGCAACATATACAACGCCGGTGACTTGGTGGGCATCGGAACAACGACTCCCACAGAGAAACTGGAGGTGGCTGGTAACATCAAGGCGCAGCGCATCTTTGTGAAGGAAGGCGATGATGAGGAGGAGCTACTATTCGCAGTGAGGAATACGCAAAACCAAATTGTTCTGGCCGTTTACGAGAGCGGTGTTAGGATAAACGTTGATGATACTGAAAGTAAGATTCGCAGGGGCGGTTTCGCCGTTGGGGGACTTTCAGATCAGAACAAAGAAGAGCCGGTGGAGTTTTTACGCGTAACCCCTGATAGCGTTCGCATATTTATAAACGCCAATACCAACAATTCCAAAATCAGGCGCGGCGGTTTTGCCGTTGGCGGACTAAGCGATCAGACCAAAAGCCAGGACCACAGCAACCTGCTTTACGTTAGCCCCGATAGCACCAGGATATACATTGATTCAAACCCCGATAAAATAAGGCGTGGCGGTTTTGCTGTTGGCGGACTATCCGATCAGACTAAGGGCAGTTCTGACAATTTCATGTTTATTACCCCTGAAAACTATCTTATTGGACAGGATGCTGGTTTATCATTAA
>JBKHAH010000032.1:0-33149 GCA_046542995.1 Bacteroidales bacterium | reverse complement strand
GTCAGGGGTTGACCCTAAGTCAACCCCTGACTAAATTACTACCCATTCAGCTTAGTTGCCACAACCACGGTCTTCTTATACCGCTTTATGTTTCCATTTAAATCGAAAACTTCAATAAAAATAACGTAGGCACCCATTGTTGCTCTTCGTCCACCGTCGGTTGTACCATCCCAGATAATGTTACCCGATGTTCCCAGGGTCTTGTTTGCTGCTAACCGGTTAATGCGTCTCCCCTTTGAGTCGAACACCATAATGTTGGCAATATAACCGCTCTCAGGCAGTTGATAGTTTATAATCAGCACATCCTCAAACCCATCGCCATCTGGCGAAAAAACCTTATGCGATAGGGTAAACTCATCATCGGACTCAACAGAATCGGTATATTGAGAGTTTTTGGCTGTTGGAGTGGCAAACCCAGCTGTTTGTGCTGCCGATTGCCAGTTTGACGGGTCGCTTGAACTCATCTCCGGATTTATTCGCTCCAGCGAAACCCCTTTAACATCGGAAAGTAGCTTATTATGCATCTTCTCATTATAGGCAAACTCATCAATAATAGTACCCTGCACATTTTTTACAACAACATAGCCATCGCTATTAGCGTATGAGGGCATTTTGCTCGTCCAAACCATCGCATCAGGATTCTCCACATGGTAGAATTGTTCAACTAATCCGGGGTTTTCAGTTAGCACAGCATAGTCATTTGGCATTAACAGCCAAGCAGTATCCGATGCGGCATACTGCTCATCAAGTTCAAACGTAGTACGATCCCTGTTAGCAATTACCAGCTTGCTAAGGTCAAACGTCTTATCCGATCTGTTAAAGAGCTCAACAAACTCTACTCCGCCAGTATAGGCGTTAAAAAGCACCTCGTTTATTACAATATCATGCTCCTCTGGGAGCAGAGGTAATGCAAGGGGTAAGCAATCGGTTTCCAACGTATTGCCAGCGAAATCTGTAATTGCCTCGCTAAAACAAACCTCGTACATATCTCCTACTTCAAGTGCCGATGATAAGGTTAAGGTTGCTCTGTTGTGTTTTGGTCCGGATGAAGTTATCCATAAAGGGTTACCTATGCCATCGCTAACCTCGTAGTTGTTTGGCAAAGTAACCGATAGGCTATCCATTGGTTCGGAGAAACCAATCTGCAATTCAGTTTGGCTAACAACATTCACCTCAACTACCCTTGGGCTTGATGTATCGGGGTTGTTGCTGTTGGCAGAGTTCTCTGTTCCAGGCGTACCCCCCGATTCATCGTATGAGCCTGTCCAGTTCCTGGCACCCTCAACTAAATTGTTAGGGTCTATTTTCTCAAGCGAGTAACCACCCGCCTTCTTATCGTCATCGCCATACCAAGTATCGGAGTATTCAACCCACGAAATTATATTATTGTAATCATCGTACATGGCGAGGAACATTCCACCCACCAACAAAGTAGGGAAAGATGGCACACCAACCGCTGTACCATACTCACTCATGGCATCCTGTCCGCTTGTTCCGCAAAGAATAATGTACCCATTGGGCTCAATGGTTACATCTGGTATGGTAGCATAGCTATCATTCCCTCTAATCCTCCAATTATTAAGAGAGATTGGCGTTGACGTTCTATTGTAAAGTTCAACATACTCCACATCGGGCAATCCGAATGAGGCTGAGGGTCTTGCCATTATCTCGTTGATAATAACATTCCCAAAAGTTCCAGGGCTGCCAATGCCCACCTCAGAGCTATCGCTTACCGTTGTTTCTCCGTTTGCGGACCTAACACCTTCAACCTGTATCATCATGGGTACCAGAGGTAGTTCCTCTGTACGAAGCGATACTTTTTGTGGATTTTGCGAATCGGAATAGGCTCCAAGAATACTTTGCGGTTCCCCATCAAGAGTTCTTAGGGTATAGTTGGCAGGTTGCTGCGCATCTTCCTGATTTACTCCTGAGGAGAAATCAACATCAATTCTGGTTAGGCTCCCCATTCTGGCATTTTGTATTACAGGGGGATAAACCACGCTACAGATGCTCAGGTTATCGAGCCAAAACTCCCCGGCTCGCGTGGATGTATAATGGAAAACCAGCCCGCTGTAGCTGGCATCAGTATGTGTAACATCAACTTTTTTACCTGCCAGGCTGTAGGTTGACGCTCCATACTCTGGCTGGAACCAAAGACTCCACTCCCCATTTGGGGTTCTTGTAACTCTTATTGCAACAGTTTCGTTCTCCTCCCAGGCAAAACTCGATTCAATTACTTTAGTAGTGCCACCTCCCTTAGTAACCCTCCAGAGGGTTAATAAGTTGTTAGAGCCAGATAGATTTACACCAACGGCATAACCATTAAACTGCTCCAACTCCAGCGCTGAAGTATCCGATGCCAGAACAAACCAGAACGCGTTGCTTGACGAGGGGCTCCAGCTTCCATTGCGCATCACAAACGACCACTCCATTGGACTCTGCCCAAGATTGCCATAAGAGACTGGCAACGCAAGCCTACTCTGGCCTGTTACGCCAGACAAAGCATGCTTTAATGATCTGTCGCCCTCAATAGGCGAAACGGTAGAAACCTCCCAATGATCAGATGCAGGGAAAGGATATTCGGGATAACCGTCATCAAAGTTCTCGTTAACTGAACAAGTAAGTGTTTTTCCGTACCAAAAAGGTTGAGAATAACCCTCAACCTCCTCATTAAAGGTTGCTGTGGCTAAAAATCTGTATTTACCTCTACTTTGGAGTGCTACCTGTTCCCACTTAGCCACACCATTGATTAGGGGCATACTGTAACTTTGAACTTGCATGGAGCCAGCACCATAATCAAGTCCTAGGGTTACATCACCCGTAGCATCAGTATCAACGTTTCCATATATATCGGAGGCGGCAACTGATAATTCAATATAATCTGGATGCTCTGCCATAAATGGTTGTTCAACAAAACATAAACTATCCGCCTCAACATCAACATAAAAGGTTGGGCCAACAAGCCCAGTTTCAAATTCCGATAGAAAATCGGAGCCTATTGATGCAGCAGTCCAACCATGCCCCGATGCTGGAACCTGCAATCGGATAGTTGATCCGTCAACTTGCCCCCCCTCTTTAAGATAAACGCCCAGCTTTGCGTTAAGCGCCTCGCCATCGGGTACCTCCAGATCACCTAAACCAAAATTTAGGGTAATAGTATTGGCTGTAATTTCAACCTCATCGGCCGTAATAACCTCATCCTCTACCCAAATTACAGCACCAGCCAAAGCACGTGAAAGCGAAATATCGGTTGGTGAGCCGAAAGAATGAAACATAAGTTGGGTAACATAAGTTGGCAAACCATCAGTAGTGCCGGGATCTGAAATTCTGAAAGAGAAAACCTCAACAGCATCATCAGGTTGGGTTACAAGAGAGCTGATCTCTCCTTCGGGCAAGTTCTCTTGTGGAGGGAGTATGGTGGAGCTCTGATCGGAGCAATAAATTAGCGGTGAAATTACATCGTTAAAATCCGCAGATGATGCAAGCAGGGTAAATGGCTCTGCCATATAATACCTTAGGTCATCCCACCTTGCTTCGCCTTCAGATAGTTCAACTGTACTGGTAGGAATCTCCAGCCACCCATCTCCCGATTTCTTGGAAAGTGTTACCATTCCGGTAGCATCTACATCAAGGTTCTCGTTCTGGTCAACAGCCTCAACCTCCACATAGAATGGTACATCGAGTCCAACGTGCTGTGGCGTTGATGAGAATGCAAGCCGTGTTGCCTGAACATCAACAGGGAAGAGGCTGGATACAACCTGCTCGGGAAATTCACTGCTGAAAGATGAGCCGCTATCATCCGCTACAAATTCATGGCTTTCGGAATCAACCATAAAACCAAGATTTACACCATCATCTACACTGCTACGCAGGTAAACATACAATGATAACTCCACCTCATCCCCATCGGGAACAATAATTGCATCGGCAGACAAAGGGATTGATATGGATGATGTTAAAATATGCGGATTGCCGGTTGAAACAACATCTCCATTTATTTTTAATACAATACCAGCAATATTCTGGCTAAATGATGCATTGGCTGAAGAAGAACGCTTAATAAAAATCCTACGCACGATGGTTGGCACCTCATCGTTTGCGCCATCATCCACAATTTTAAACCTTAATACCTCAACTGCTTGTCCTGGGGTTGTAAGGTTCGAAGAGATCTCCTCACCATCGGGCTGACTAGCAGGTGCAGCCACAATGGATGTTGGGTCGTTAACAACTTCAATGGTGCCACTGGTTGCATCCTCCAAATCAGTAGCTGATGCAGATAACGTGAACGGGTCGCGTTCGGTGTAAGATATGTCTGTCCAAGTAGCTACACCATCAACGGCACTTGCCGTTAGATTCTCTGAGGGAATCAGTTGCCCCTCGCCCTGTTCAACCTGAAGTTCCACATTATCCGACTGGAATGTTGTAGCCAGATTCCCCTCAATATCAGAAGCATGAGCAACCACATCAAAGGGTTGGTTAACCACTATTTGCTCTGGATAGTTGGAGAAGGAGAGATGCGTTGGTATTACCTGTATGGTAAACTGGTTTGAAACAACAGTAGCAGGAAATGACTCTGCAAAAGCGGATCCTTCGTGGTGGCTATCCCATCCATGGTTCTCATTGTCAACCTGTAATTGAATGGTAGACCCATCCTCAATATCATCGGAGTTTAGGTAAAGCGATAGGGTAAACTCCTTTGAACTATTATTATTAACAGGCATAGCTTCCTTATCAATCTCAAGTTCAATTGCATTGGACAGGATGTAGGTAGCTTCAATGGGGATCTCACCTGAGGAACCATGCAGCCTAACCCCCTGTATAGATTGCTGCCAATCAGCTGCATCAGGTGCATCAACCTTTACAAAACGAAGTTTAGTAGGGTAAACCGGAAGCCCATCGGCTGTGCCCTGATCCTCTATGGTAAACTTAAATACATCAACAGCAAGCTCCTGATTGGTGGTTAACGAACTAATTACCCCCTCATCAACCTGCTGTGAAGGTTCGGTAACCAGCACATCGTGGTCGTTGGTATTTACGGGTGAGTAGGATAACTCCAAGTCATCAAACATTAAAGATCCAGCTGCTGTTGTTGTGTACGAGAAATACAATCCAAAGTATCCCCCATAATTATACTCACTATCCGTCACACTACCTTCAGCTTGAAGTGAATTGAAATCGCCATTGGTGGCAACCCTAAGCGTAAATAATCCATCGGGTGTTCGGGTTACCTCAACGGCTCCAACAGACGAGAGAGTGGAGCCGATATCGTCTTCCCAGTTTACAGCCGAAGTAAGAATTGGAGAAAAACTACCGTTGGAGACCTTGTAAAGACTAAGCATGTCATCGGTTCCTGTTAGATTCACACCAACCATATACCCATTAACATCCTCTCCCTCAATCATTCCATCGGCCTCCCTATTTGACAATAAGAATACTCCCCAGTGGTTTGAGCCGGATGGATTGAATCGATGGCGTAAACGGAAACGCCACCGAATTGTACCTTCGGTGCCATCCCAGCTAGGCAATTCAACAGATATCCGATCAATATCAGCACCACTTGTGGGAGCATGCTTAAGTGATGAGGTACCACTTAGTGGGTTTGAGGTAGAAACCTCCCATCTATCCTCGGGGAGCTGGTACCATCCATCTAAATCTGCTTCCTCAAAATCGTAGGTAACGGTTTGAGAAGATGATAATATAGGTAAAATAAACAGGAAAAATATAAAAACATGATTTTTCATAGCAAGAGTTTTAATGGGAAACCATAATTTTACAAAGAAATAAAAAAAAGTGTTACCATGCGTATAGCCATTGTAGGATGCACTGGACTGGTTGGTTCAGAAATGCTTAAAGTAATTGACGAACTGAATGTTAGCGTGGATGAAATAATTCCTGTTGCTTCAGAAAAATCTGTTGGAAAATCAGTAACATTTAAAAACAAAAGCTATAAGGTGATTGGCCTTAAGGATGCTGTTGAGGCAAAGCCTGATATTGCCATCTTCTCTGCCGGTGGCGATATTTCAAAGGAATGGGCTCCGGCATTCGCCAAAACGGGCTGTTTTGTTGTTGACAATTCCAGCGCATGGCGAATGGACCCAAGCGTTAAGCTAATAGTTCCAGAGATTAATGGTAACACCCTAACCGCTGACGACAAGATTATTGCCAATCCTAATTGCAGCACCATTCAGCTGGTTATGGCATTGGCCCCCTTGCATGAAACATTTATTGCTAAACGAGTTGTAATATCCACCTACCAGGCAATAACAGGCTCTGGGCAAAAGGCTGTAAATCAGCTAGAGAATGAGCAAGCAGGTATTAAGGGTGCAATGGCGTACCCCCACCCCATTCATTTAAACTGCCTACCACACTGCGATGTTTTTACTGAGAACGATTACACCAAGGAGGAGATGAAGCTGGTGAACGAGACCCGCAAAATTCTTTGCGACAATAACATTGGGCTAACGGCCACTGCCGTTCGCGTTCCGGTTACAGGAGGGCACTCCGAGTCGGTTAATGTTGAGTTTGAAAAGCCTTTTACAATTGAAAAGATTCGAAGCATACTTAGCGAAACCTCAGGGCTAACTGTTGTTGACAACCCGGGTAACAACGAGTACCCAATGCCCATTTTGGCCCGAGGTAGGAATGATGTTTTTGTTGGTAGGATACGAAGAGACGGCTCTGTTGATAATGGGCTAAATTTATGGATTGTTGCAGACAATCTTCGTAAGGGCGCAGCTACCAATGCTGTGCAGATTGTTGACCTTCTTATAAAAAGCAAGATTGTTCAGCAGGAACATTAGTACAGAAAATTATCCTTTGGGTACCTTACCCTATGTATATCCTTGGCAATGTCGTAAATTTTCTGACGGAACTCCTCCACGTTGGCTTTATGCTTGGCGGAAATAAATACGCATGGACTGTTTGTCTTGGCCATCCATGTTCTTTTCAAATCATCCAGACTATAGTTCTTACGCTCAATCGGCATGGGATCAAACTCGCTCTTCATTTCCCACTGATACGCATCAATCTTGTTAAATACAAGGAGAGTAGGCTTATCATCCACGCCAAGTTCTCTTAAGGTTTCATTTACAACGGCAATCTGCTCGTCGAAACTTGGATGCGATATATCCACAACATGAATAAGCACGTCGGCTTCGCGCACCTCATCGAGGGTTGACTTGAAGGACTCAACCAGCTGGTGGGGGAGCTTACGGATAAAACCAACCGTATCGGAAAGCAGGAATGGCAGGTTATCAACAACAACCTTGCGAACGGTTGTATCGAGTGTAGCAAAGAGTTTATCCTCGGCAAACACATCCGATTTGCTAAGCATATTCATTATGGTTGACTTACCCACGTTGGTGTAACCAACCAGCGCAACCCGAACAAGGCTGCCACGATTCTTGCGCTGGGTAGCCATCTGCTTATCGATAGTCTGTAATTCCTTCTTAAGCTTAGAAATTCGATCGCGAATTATCCGTCTGTCGGTTTCAATCTCCGTTTCGCCTGGTCCACGTAAACCAATACCACCTCGTTGCCTTTCAAGGTGAGTCCACATTCGTGTTAGCCTTGGCAAGAGGTATTGGTACTGTGCCAACTCTACCTGAGTCTTGGCATAAGCAGTTTTAGCCCGTTGGGCAAAGATATCAAGAATCAGGTTGGTTCTATCGAGTATCCGTTTGCCAAAATCGCGCTCAAGGTTCCTTAACTGCGATGCTGAGAGCTCATCATCAAAAACCACGAGGTCGATCTCATTCTCCTCAACGTATCCCTTTATTTCCTTAAGCTTTCCGCTCCCAATAAATGTACGAGGGTTAGGGGATGTCAACTTTTGAACGAAAGATTTCTTAACAGAAGCACCGGCTGTTTCAGCCAGAAACTCAAGCTCGTCAAGATAATCGTTTACTAATTCTGCTGGCTGATCTTTTAGCTGCACCCCAACAAGAATTGCCTTTTCCGGTAATGGTTGTGATTGTTCTATCATATAAAAATTATACAAGCACTAAATATACACAAAAACCCTGATGGCCATCAGGGTCTCATGTGAAATATGTTAATAAAAACTACTGAAGTACAAAAATAATTGGGAAGGTAAACGAAACACGAACGGGTTTCCCTCTCTGCTTACCTGGAGTCCACTTAGGGCTTGACTCAACAACCCTAACAGCTTCCTTGTCGAGCGCTGGGTCAACACCACGAACTACACGTACATTTGTAACCTCTCCGTTGGGTTCAACAACAAAAGAGACGAATACTCTACCCTGAATTCCGTTTTCTGCTGCAATGTCGGGGTATTTCAGGTTTTTCTGAATGTACTCACGGAACTTGTTGCTATCGCCTCCATCGAAACCAGGCATATCCTCTACAATTACAAAAATCTCCTCCTCTTCCACATCTTCTTCTTCGTCTGAGAAATCAACTATCTTCACAGCGGCATCTTCAGTAAACTCCGTATCAAAAATATCCATATCATCATCTAGATCTGCATCATCCTCAACAATGTTAATAATTTCTGGAGCTTGAACAGGTTGCGGTGGGGGTGGGGGCTTAATTTCCTCTTGCTGAGTAATTGGAATCATCTCCTCCTCCATTTCCACATCCTGCATTTGGGCAAAATCGGTTTCTATTCCGCCTGTACTTTTCCACTCAAAGGCTACAAGCACAAGAGCCAATGTAACCACCAACCCTATCTCCATGAATAGGGTTTTCTTCTTTTCAAGATTGACTTTCGGGTTCTTTTTGAGTTCCATATTATCTGATTTTGGGCTTCAAATATACAAATATTTAAGCAAATAAGCAACTGGATTTAATTACAGTTGGCAAAGCAACAAAAAAAAACTATATGTTTCAAATATTTTAACGTAATTAATTTTTAAAAAGTTTTTAAAAGGTGCTGAAATATGTTGAAATTTATAAAATATTATATAGTTTTGCGAACCATTTAATGGGGATATAGCTCAGTTGGCTAGAGTGCGTGACTGGCAGTCACGAGGTCGGGGGTTCGACTCCCCCTATCTCCACAGTAAAAGGACATATCTGTATGGGTCTGTCCTTTATTCTTTCCTTTTAACTTGAGTTAATGCCTAATAGAAGAATACTTTATCTAACTTGGCATCTAAATAATGAGAGAATAAAAGAATGGGGCTGTCCAAGAACAAAATCGGTTGTTTTAAAGAAGTAACCAGTTATTTTCAGGAATAACGAGACGGGTTAGGCGAAGTAGGAATTTAATTACTAGGTTATTTAAACATTAGTTGCAACTATATTTCTTCGCTTTCTCCTTGCTTGGCTGACATCTTAAAACTTTCTGGACAACCCCATAATAATTTAATCTGGGTTATAGATTATCTACATCGATACTTTGAGTAGTTGTTTCTCTGCTTTCAACAACAACACCTTCAACAATACCTAACACTTGATAGAATTCACTGTCTTGCAATGCAACTACCACTAAGTCGTAGGTTTTTGGTGCCAGAAAATCGATGTGATAGTTTCCAGAATCATCAACAATATCGCTACTAACTGCATTGGGGAAACGTGGGGTTTCAACCTCTGGTTCGCTTGCTTCCTCTTCTGAGTAAACTCCCTCTTCGTATGCATAAACAACTATGTCATTACCATCGGGTATATTTGTTACTCCACCAACAATTTTACCTGCCTGATTATTTACAACAAGACGAATGGTTGGTTTGAGGATAAACATACCTGAAGTTCCTGAATGCACTACTGATTTTCTTACGTCAAAATCGGCAGTAACATCAACAACACCATTGGCAGGCACTGTAAATGCACCAACTCCCTTAAATCCAGTTTGTGAACCACTTGGAACAAAGAGCTGTTCGGTTGTACCGTCTTTGAATTCAAGATAGCAACCGGGTGATGAAGGAGTACCCATGCCAAACTCAGGAGCATCAAGTATAAACCTTATCTGAGTGTATGTGCCCGGATCCATCTCTAGATTTCCTAGCAACTCCGTTGCGCCTCTGGTTAAATCGAGCAGGTTAAACTCTTTGGGTCCCTCAAAATCTTCAAAGCTGGAGAAATTATTCCCGCTTATATGATACTGAATATCAGTAATGGTAATGTAAACACCAGCTATCTCGCTAGTATCCATTGGAGCATCGGTAATTGACAATTGTAACGTACCTTTGTCGTTATCTTTTTCGCATCCTGCGAAGATTATTGCCACAAGGGCAATTGCTGATAGTAAAATGCTAATCCGTTTCATAATAATAACTTTTTTTGGTTTAACAATAATTTACTTTTGCTACTAAGACGAATGTGAAACGGAAAGGGTTGGAACGCTACATTAAAAAATAGTGTAGCTAACAGATAAGGAAAAGTTTAACGACAGATTTTGGGTTCTGTTAAGGTAGGATGGGATTTGATCGTCTCCAGAAAAAATATTTATTAGGCCAACCCTGGTATTAACTCCGGGGGTTAATACTAAGTTTTCACTAATACTTATTGGGTATCCATAACCTAACAATAAACCATAGTCCCAGTTACTGTAACTATAATCAACATTATTCTCTATGTTGCCTATTAACTGTTTTGCATTTTTCATATTACCCAGATAAATACCGCCAATTAAGGAATGGTTTTGCCCGGCAGCTGCAACTCTATACTTAAGCATTGCGGAGAAAGTGTAATAGTCAAGTTCTATACTAGTATTCACATAGCTACCATGAATGTACTCGCTATAGGTCTGCTTGTTCTGGCTAACCCAATAGAACTCGGCATAAACATCTAACCTTTTAGATATACTTGAACCCATGTGTGCTCCCATGCTTTTTGCAAAGGTGGCATGAGTAGCGGTTAGCTCAGTTTTATCGAACCCCTGAATGGTTTTGTTGTTAAGCATCCAGGTATTTGCCAGCTGCCCGGTTAACCCAATGTGAAGACCAGATAATATCTGTTTGGATGATGAGTGCTCGCCAACATCAGAATCTTTGCTTACATAAGCAATCTTCTCGGGCTGGATACTTATGTTGCTAACTTTAGCAGACGGAATAGGTTTAATAGGTTGATTTGAATTTTCTCGTATTGTTACAACTTCAACACCCGAAGTTTCAGAAACCCCCATTTTGGCCTCAACTACTTTCCTAACATCTTTGCTTTTTTGAGGAATTGCCCTTCTCTGGCTATCAACTATATTAGGAATTGTGTCGTTGGTTTGCGCAAGCACTGTGTTTTCATCTTTACCATTCAACTGGCTAGCTGGTTCAGACACTTGATTAGATGACAACTGCTCACTCTCCCTTAAGCTGTTCGTTGAGAAGTATGCAAGACCAAAAGCTATTAGTACAAGTACTGAGGCCGCTGTACTGAATGCAACAATACGGGAAGTTTTCTTTTGCTTATTGAGATTACTGTCGAGTTTCTCCCATACCATATCAATATCCAGCTCATCCTGGATACCTTCCCAAACTTGCTCTGGAGGGTTCTCCTTGCTGTTCTCCACTATTGACCTATACCATCTCTCTAACCTCATAATTTTGCTACTTTAACTCTCCAATCCAGTTTTGCAAAAGATTACGAGCCCTATTAAACTGTGATTTTGACGTGCCAACAGAAATATGCAATTGCTCTGCAATCTCTTTATGCGAGTAACCCTCAACTGCAAAAAGGTTGAATACAGCCCTTGCCCCATCTGGTAATTTGGCAATAAACCTTAGCATATCGCTCATTTGCATGGAAGGCAGCGCGTTATTTTCAGAAAAACTTGTTGTTGAAACGTTTGCTGTTTCTTCCTGAATAAGTTTATGAATTCGGCCCTTCGATCGAATTAAATCAAGCGCAGTATTAACAACTATTCTCCTCACCCACCCTTCAAGCGAACCGTCCGCTTTGAAGTTCCTGATGCTTTTAAAAATCTTAACAAATGCTTCCTGAAGCATATCCTGAGCCAAGGGTCGCTCACCTGCATAACTAATACAAATGCCATACATCTTGGGTGCATACATGCGGTATAGAATTTCCTGATACCGCCTGTCGCCCTTCTGACATCCCTTAACAATATCTTCCTCTTTGTAAAGGTTAACCTTCATTTAATCCTATTCGAAAACCACCTCAAAGGAACTGTTAATCCTGCTAGCTAGCTGGTTAAAAACATCTATGTTATTATGCTCATTAATCAATAAAGTATCCTCACCATTTAAATTAACCAAATTACCATTAGCCATTACGCTTGGGTTTATAAATCGGAATAGGGTTTTTGCATTGAGTTGAACATTGGCAATATTTAGCTTATCCTTTCGTAGCACCATCTCCTGTCCTTGCTTGGGTTTTGCTTTAACCAATATTTGGTCGGAAAAACGATACTCAAAACGGACCGGTATTTTATTCTGCACACCAAATGCAAGTTCACCTTCTAAAACTATAGGTGTTTGGTCCGATTCAATATGAAAAATCACATCAATCCGGTGGTACACTCCCTGGGGTATATCAAACTTAACACTAAAATTTGTTGAGTGATTTTTGAGCTGCGCAACAAGTTTTTCTGAAAAATTGGAAATAAAATAAACGTCTTTCCCTTCGTTTCTTCTTCCATCAAACTCAATTGCATCAATAATTAGCTCCCCGCTGTTAATTATTAAAGATGGCTGTGATGACTGCAATATTTTACTCTCATCCTCTTCTACCAACGACTGCATTCCAAACTCAAAAACTACCTCCGATGGCAGAGTAAGTTCATCCTTCTTGCATGATATTAAAATGAAAGATGCAATTAGAAAAAAGAAACAAAATTGCTTAATCCTTATTGAGTTTGTAGGTATCATCATTCACAATATTGCTGGTTGCTAAATTATAGACGAATTTATATAAAAAAAGGTTGGAACGTAAAACAAATTATTTATACAAATACCCTACGATAAAATACGAGTTTATTGAAATAAAGTTTGTCGCCAAGGGTAGTGCAGTGTAATCTTGTTATGAAGAAAAAAACAATTCGCATACCTAACTGTTTTTATTCCGTTTAATATTCCCAAAAATAGATGTAACTTTGTAACAAATATTTGCAAACATTAACACGATGAAGAACAACGATAAATGCTCATTCTGCGGACGTCCGCGAAAGGATACAAATCTGCTGGTTGCCGGTGCCGATGCTTTTATATGCGACCTTTGCGCCGAGCAGGCGAACCTTATTGTACGCGAAGAGCTGAAGAAGAAGGGTGATTTCAAACTAAACAAGGGCAAGCTGCTTAAGCCCACTGAAATTAAGGAGTTTCTGGATCAGTATGTAATTGGACAGGATGAGGCAAAGAAATATTTATCAGTAGCCGTTTACAATCACTATAAAAGATTATTGCAACCCAACTCCAACGATGAGGTTGAGATTGAAAAATCGAATATTCTGCTGGTTGGTGAAACAGGAACCGGGAAAACCTTACTGGCAAGAACCATTGCCCGTATGCTTGAGGTACCCTTTACCATAGTTGATGCAACTGTACTTACTGAGGCAGGGTACGTTGGTGAGGACGTTGAGACCATCTTAACCCGATTATTGCAATCGGCCGACTATAATGTGGAGGCTGCAGAGAAGGGAATTGTTTTTATTGATGAGATTGATAAGATTGCCCGCAAGAGCGACAACCCATCCATAACCCGCGATGTATCGGGCGAAGGTGTTCAGCAAGCAATGCTTAAACTTCTTGAAGGGTCAAAGGTAAATGTTCCACCCCAAGGAGGCCGTAAGCATCCAGAGCAGAAAATGATAGAGGTTGACACAAAGAATATTCTTTTCCTTTGCGGCGGAGCTTTTGAAGGAATTCAAAGGAAAATTGCAAAACGCCTGAATACACAGGTTGTTGGATATGGTGCCAACAAGCATCGTGAGCAGGTTGACCGCGACAATCTTCTTCAGTACATTGCCCCTCAAGACCTTAGGTCTTACGGGTTAATTCCAGAGATAATTGGCAGGTTACCTGTAATCACTTACTTAAATCCGCTTGACAAGGAAACATTGCTTAGCATCCTTACCGAACCTAAGAACTCAATTGTTAAACAGTACCAGAAACTTTTCAATTACGATTCGATTAAGCTGAGCATTAAGCCAGATGTACTTGAATACGTTGTTGACAAGGCCATTGAGTTTAAACTAGGTGCAAGAGGTTTGCGCTCTATCTGTGAGATTATTATGATTGATGCAATGTTTGAACTGCCATCGAAACCTACCAAGGAGATGGTGATAACGCTGGAGTATGCTCAAAAGAAACTTGAGAAGGCAAACATTAAGAGGCTTAAGGCAGCCTAGCGAATCCGCTCTAAATCAATAAACGAATATTCAAGCCCATCCTTCGCGATGGGCTTTCCTTTTTTGGCAGAAACCTCTCGCCACTCCTTGCTATCAATCTCTGGGAAAGAAACATCACCATTAAAATGCCTGTGTACTTTTGTGAGGTAGAGCTTGCTTGCCAGCGGCAAGGCCTGCCCATACAACTCGCCTCCACCAATAATGAACGCCTCATCGTCGTCCTTTGCTATTTCTAGCGCATCGGGCAGTGAATGTACAACCTGTGCACCATTGGCCTTGAAGTTTTTATTACGAGTTACAACTACACTCTTACGGCCAGGCAACGGGCGCCCAATTGACTCCCACGTTTTACGTCCCATGATAATATGGTGCCCCATAGTTAGGGCTTTAAATCGCTTTAAATCATCGGGGATATACCAAATCAGCTGGTTGTTATCGCCAATTATGTTGTTCTCGGCTACCGCCACTATTATTGATAGGTTGCTCATCTTATCTGATTGATTTTTGATTTACCAACGGAAAGATATTAATCATCACACAGCTACCTTGCCCTTGATATGCGGATGCGGGTCGTACCCTTCCAGCTTAAAATCATCGAACTTAAAATCAAATATTGATTTAACCTCCGGGTTAATAATCATCTTTGGCAATGGTCGTGGCTCACGTGTAAGTTGCAACTTAACCTGCTCAATATGATTGAGGTAGATGTGAGCATCGCCAAAAGTATGAACAAAGTCTCCTGGTTTAAGCCCCACCACCTGAGCCATCATCATGGTAAGCAGGGCGTAGGATGCGATATTAAAAGGGACACCCAAAAAGATATCGGCACTCCGTTGATACAGCTGACACGAGAGCTTGCCGTTGGCAACATAAAACTGAAACAGCACGTGGCACGGTGGCAGGGCCATTCGATCAACATCGCTTACATTCCATGCGCATACCATGTGACGACGAGAGTCAGGGTTTTTAGTAAGTGAATCAACAACCTGCAAAATCTGGTCAATCTTTCCACCATCGTGCGCTGGCCAGCTTCGCCACTGATGCCCATAAACCGGGCCAAGGTTCCCCTCTGCATCAGCCCACTCGTTCCAAATGGAGACCCCGTTCTCGTTGAGGTATTTAATATTTGTGTCGCCCTTAAGAAACCAGAGCAACTCGTGAATTATTGATTTTAAATGCAGCTTCTTGGTGGTAAGAACTGGAAAACCCTCGCTTAAATCGAATCGCATTTGGTACCCAAAAACGCTTTTGGTGCCCGTTCCGGTACGGTCGGGTTTCTCAACTCCGTTTTCCAAGGTATGCTCAAGTAGCTTTAAATACTGTATCATGCCTATTAGTTATAACTATTTTAAAAAGTAAATGGCTGGGAATGACCATTACTAAGGTATCTTAGTAAAGTGTAACTTTCCCCATCCCAAACACCATAGGTGTTATTCTCAATCCAATCGCCAAGGAGCACCAAATACGAATTCTCCTCAAGATTGTAAACAACCGGACTGTGCCAATGGCCAAAAACAAAGTAGTTATACTTTTTGTTAACAAGTGTTTGGCGAGCAAATTTTGTAATTAGCTCCTCTTCACCCCTAAATTTATGGGTTATGTTTTTTGAGTACCGGCTGCTAACCGACCATTTATTACCGAACCAAAGTGCTAAGTTAGGATGAATCCTGGAGAACATCCACTGGAGTACCCTATTGGTAAAAATCCATTTGAGCAACCTGTAGCCCCTGTCTCCCTTACCTAAACCATCGCCATGACCTATAAAGAACTTTTTACCATTAAACTCCCTAACAACCGCCTCTCTGTGAACTTCCACCCCTAACTCTTTGGGAAAATAGTCAAACATCCAAACATCATGGTTGCCAGTAAAGAAATGAACAGGGATGCCCGAATCGGCTATCTCGGCAATTTTACCAAGGAATCGTGAAAACCCTTTGGGGATAACCCTTCGGTACTCGTACCAAAAATCAAAAATATCGCCAACGAGATATATCTCCTTTGCATCCTGTTTAGCCATGTCGAGCCACTGCACGAATAGTTTCTCACGAGGCAGGCTTTTCTCATGGTTAGGCAAACCTAAATGAATATCGGATGCGAAGTATATCTTGGTTCTATCCATGTACCGATGCTATAAAATTTCCTTTAGCTTGGAAACCAAATCGCTCCCAAACACATCCCTATCAACAATATCAAAATCCCTGTTGATTAGATAGTTTGATGGTATTTTTGTTACATTATAAGTTTGGGCAACCCTTGAACCGTTAGGATTCAGTTCAGAAACATTAATCCATGGCAGGTTTGCCGACTGGATGGCTGCTACCCACGATTCCCGGTCAGTATCGAGCGACACCTGATAAACCTCAAAACCTTTACCGTTGAACTGCTCGTAAATCTCAAGCAGCTCTCGGTTCTCCATGAGGCTTTCAGGATTAGTTGAAGTCCAAAAATCAATAAGCACTACTTTGCCTTTGAGTGATGAGAGCCTAACCGTATCGCCCTGTGGGTTTGGTAGTGCAATATTGGGTAATGATGATTCAGCCTCCTGAACCAGCTGCTGCAGTTTATGAGAATTTAATAATCGCTCCTGCCTTTTAATATCCTTTAGTATCCCTTCGGTATAATCTGACTCAGGATACATGGCTCTAAGCGATGTTCCAACTACCTTAAAGAGCTGAAGATCCTGCGCTCGGTCAAACACAAGCAACTCATCATCAATTTGCTGATAAAGAGCCATTACGCTTGAACGGCAGCGTGGGTTATCCCAAATAAAACTAGTGCTAAACTCCCTCTGCTTCTCAATTAATTCAGTTAATTCAACGTTGATACGCTCCCTTTCAGCATTGTTTTGAGTTGATTGCAATTCATTTTTAAGAGAATCGACTAACCTTTTGGTTTGGGCTATTTTTTTTGATAATTGGCGCGTTTTTTCTGATGTTACAGAACCGGTAATGCCATAATCCATAAAATTATTGAGGTCAATTTCGAGCTGTACTTGCTCGTTTGGTTCAAGCAGGAGAACTGCCACGTTTCTTCTTTTGCCATCGAAGTAAAGGTGGTAGAATGTGGGCTCTGTCAGTTCACCGACTTTAAAATTGAATGAAGATTCTTTGGGGCTAATCTGAACAGATTTAACCTCATCCATTTTATGGTAGTACTGCCTGTAAAGCGTAACCTGAATGGTTGTATCCGCTCCGGTAACATCACCTGAAATTTTAGCGTTCTCGCTCTGCGAGCAAGAGAGAAGAACTATAGATGTTAAAAAAACAAAAAACAGCTGCTTAATTTTCATAAAACTCATACTCATTATTCAAAAAATTATATAAATAAAAAACTGAACTCAAATCTATTTCGCTTAAGGGAGTAGGTTATCAAGTACCAGTCTTAGCTCCTTATGTGATAAATTTCGGGCTTTAATCACTCCATTTTTGTCAATAAGATAGTTTGAGGGAATGCTGTTAATGCTCAGGGATTCGAGAATGGGGGACTTCCATTGTAAAAAATCGGCTACCACAATCCAGGGTATATCATTCTGCTCAACATAATCATTTAGCGTTTTCTCATTATCATCAATGCATATTTGCAGCACCTCTAACCCTTTGGGTTGAAAATGAGCGTAGATCTGTTTTAACTCCGTGTTATTTTCTATACACTCGTTGCACCATGTTGCCCAAAAATCTATGAATTTATACCTACCCTGGATATCAAAAAGTTTTATCGTATCACCATCAATCTTTGTCAGCATAACATTGGGCAACTCCTCCCCTTCTAAAAACATATCTTGCCGCTTATCGTAAAGTTCTAATTGGCTAGCAATCTTTTTTACGTTACTATGCAGATTAGCTACCAGAGGATTTTCCGGATAAATTGGATGCAACGCCGCATCAACCATTCTGAAGTACTCAAAATCTTCGCGACTATTTAAAACATGCTTGGTTCTATCGTACTGCTGGTACAGTGCCAGTACCGATGCCAAGCTATACCTGTTCTCCTTTATAAACTCAACTGTATATTTTTTATGCTCTCTTATTGTTTTAAAGTAAGCGCTATCAACTGCCGTTTTAATAGAATCGAACTTTGGATGCTCCCTGTTATTACGAAATAAGTACGATAATGAGTCAATTGTATAAACAACCTCATTTAGCCGGTTATTTAAATTCTTTACAAGAATTGACCCCCTTGAGCCCGATAGGGTATAGTTACGCGAGAAGTCACCTTTTTCCCCATTAATTATAATTTCTTCTTTAGGCTCTGCTAGAAGCACAATGGGCTCATGTTCGCCTTCGAGTTGAAGAAGAAGGAATGTTGGATTAGAGATATTTACCCTCATTTCAAACGTACCATCCTCTGCTGTTCTAGCGGAATCCAAGGTCTGGATTTTATCATGTGATGTTTCTCTTAACAGGATCAAATCGTTGACAGAATCCTCAATCTTCCCCTCAATCATTACAGATTTTGAAGTATCACCACAAGCTGTTGTAACAAATAAAAAGATGAAAAGAAAAAGTTTTAGCAAACCCTTTAAGTATGCATTAATAATCATTAAATTATATTTTTTGCTTTATAAATACAAAAGTATCCTTTAGCCAACAAAATTAATTAAAATTTAATAGCGAATACTATATACTTTCATCTTAAAATATTGTAATTTGTATGAGCTAAAAATTCAGTTGTTAAATCGATAATCTTATAGCAACAAAAACTTTAACAACATCGTTAATCATTCTTTGCTAGCATTATATAACCAAAGTGACTATGTAAACATTAAGTTCAAGTTAACAATACGAATATGAACTATCTTGATTTTGAGAAAAGTGAACTTGTGAACCTCGAATACTCTCTTGGCAGAGAAGTACTAAGTACCAATAGGGCGGGCGGTTACTTTAGCACAACCCTTATGCTTTGCAATACGAGGAAATACCACGGCTTAATGGTACTCCCTCTCAACCAGTTTGATGGTGAGAACCATGTGCTGCTATCTTCTGTTCATGAAACCATCGTTCAGCACAAAAAAGAGTTTAATCTGGGAATCAATCGTTATCCTGGTATTTACGAGCCTCGCGGTCATAAGTACATAATCGATTTTTCTTACGAACCCACACCAAAGGTAACCTACAGGGTTGGAGGAGTAATATTGGAAAAAGAGCTTCTGTTTGTCCATAATGAGGAGCAAATAATGATTAGATACACACTAAAAGAAGCTCAAAGTCCAACAAGAATTAGAATAAAACCCTTTCTAGCATTCAGAAATGCTCATGGTTTATCAAAATCAAATTTATACGCTAACAAGCGCTTTAAAGAAATACAAAATGGTGTTAAGTACAAGCTATACAACGGATTTCCATACCTGCACCTTCAACTAAATAAAAACAATGAGTTCATAGCGTCACCCGATTGGTACTATGACATTGAATACATGGAGGAGTTAAAGCGAGGCTACGAAGGACACGAAGACTTATTTGTTCCAGGATTCTTTGAATTACCAATAAAAAAAGGAGAGAGTTTGATACTCTCGGCAGCAACATCAGAACAAAACACAAAGAGCCTTACGCGTAAATATAATGCCGAAATCCAACGCCGTCCCAAAAAGGACAATTTCGAAAATTGCCTACGTAATGCAGCGCACCAATTTATAGTGAAAAATGGTAAAAAAACTGAAATAATTGCAGGTTATCCGTGGTTTGGACGCTGGGGTCGAGATACATTTATAGCGCTCCCCGGACTTACCCTATCCATTGGCGATATTAAAAGTTGCAAGGAGGTTCTCGACACCATGTCGAAAGAAATGAAAGATGGCCTTTTCCCAAACATGGGCAATGCAAGCACATCAGAATATAATTCTGTTGATGCACCACTATGGTATTTCTGGACCATTCAACAACTCGATAATTATACAAAAAACAAAGCAGAAATCTGGAAAACTTATGGCAAGAAATTAAAAGCCATACTTAACGCATACAGGGGCGGTCAACTACCATACAGCATAAAAATGCACAAAAACGGTTTAATATGGGCCGGTGAGAATGGCGTTGCCTTAACTTGGATGGATGCTACTGCCAACGGAAAACCTGTTACCCCACGTACAGGCTATCAGGTTGAAATAAATGCCTTATGGTACAATGCGATTATGTTCACCCTTGAACTCGCAGAGCATAATAATGACACAAAACTCGTTAAAGAATGGCAACCCATTGCAGAATTGGTAAGCAATTCATTTAAAGAGGTGTTTTGGGTTAAAGAAAAAAACTATTTAGCAGATTATGTTGACAACAAGGGACAAAACATATTTGTGAGGCCCAACCAAATATTTGCCGCTTCACTACCATTCAGCCCCATTTCCGATGAGGCAAAAAGAGATGTATTGAATGTGGTAGAAAATGAGCTTTTTACAACAAAAGGAATCCGGACGCTCTCTCCAAAAAATCCAAACTATATTGGAAAATACGAGGGCAATCAAGTTACTCGTGACTCTGCATACCACCAGGGTACTGCTTGGCCATGGCTACTTGGTCATTTTGTTGAGGCTTACTACAAAATCCATGGAAATGTGGCAAATACAATAGCTAAAAATATTCTCGACTCAATTTGCGAAGACATGAATAAGCATGGAGTGTGTGGAATTGCTGAAATATATGATGGTGACCCACCCCAGCAACCGAACGGTTGCATCTCACAAGCATGGAGCGTTGCTGAGATTTTAAGAATAAAGCGTATTTACGAGAAAAACATAAAAAACAAGACCACAAAATAGTATGAGAGTATTAATGTTTGGATGGGAATTCCCTCCCCATATCTCAGGGGGACTTGGCACAGCTTGCTATGGCTTAACAAAGGGGCTTGCAAAGCATGGTGTAAATTTAGCCTTTGTAGTCCCAAAAGAGTATGGTGATGAGGACCAATCTGCCGTACGTATAGTACCAGCCGAGAATATTGAAATTAACCATACATCCGTTGAGTTGGAAGAGTTCTGGAAGAACATCAGCTACTTAGAAATAAGCTCAAACATGATCCCATACATTGGTCCTGAAGAGTTTGAAAAACTCATCTCAGAATCCAAACTTGATAATGTGACGGAGCACACATCAACATCATTAAAAAGATTCAGGTTTTCTGGTAAATACGGGAAAGACCTCATGCATGAGGTTTCCCGATATGCCCTAATTGCAGCAAGCATAGCAAAAAATGAGGAGTTCGATATTATTCATGCCCACGACTGGCTAACATACTTAGCGGGTGTTTCAGCAAAGCTTGTATCGGGAAAGCCGCTGATAGTCCACATGCATGCAACCGAGTTCGATCGTAGTGGCGAGCACATCAACAAGGCTGTTTATGATATTGAACGACAGGGAATGCATATGGCCGACAAGATTATAGCTGTTAGCAACCTTACAAAAAAAATTATAATAAGCCGTTACCAAGTGCCAGAAGAAAAGGTGGTTACCATTCATAATGCGGTTGATTTTTCAGGGCGAGATGGTTCTGGTTGTGAGGTTAGTAAAAAGGTGCCAGAGAAGGTGGTTACTTTCCTTGGTCGCATCACCTTCCAAAAAGGACCCGACTACTTTGTTGAAGCGGCAAACAAGGTAATAAAACGATACCCAAACGTGCGATTCGTAATGGCTGGTAGTGGCGACATGCTTAACAGGATGATTAGGCGAGCAGCTGAACTTGGCATAACCAACAAGTTCCATTTCACCGGCTTTTTAAAAGGAGAAGAAGTTAACAGAATGTTTGCCATGAGCGATGTTTATGTTATGCCCTCCGTTTCAGAACCATTCGGAATAAGCCCTCTTGAAGCCATGCGAAGCAACGTTCCTGTTATCATTTCAAAGCAATCGGGGGTTGCTGAAATTCTTAACCACGCACTTAAAGTCGATTTTTGGGATATTGATGCCATGGCCGATTCAATATACGGGCTACTAAACTACAAGGCCCTTTCAGAGTACTTTAAAAGCAATGGTCAGGTAGAGGTTGACAATCTTAAGTGGGAGAATGCCGCTCTTGAAGTAAAAAAGGTTTACACTTCACTTTTAAGCTAAGTCCTTACTCAGCCTCATTAAATTGATAATAAACGAATAAAAAATATAAAGATGAAAACAATTTGCTTCTACTTTCAGGTTCATCAGCCCTTTAGACTGCGTCGCTACCGATTCTTCGATATTGGTCAGCATCACAACTATTTTGATGAGTTTGCCAACAAATCAATAATGCGCAAGGTGGCTGATAAGTGCTACCTGCCCACTAACAAGCTAATGCTGGAACTAATAAAAGAGTTTGGCTGCAAGTTTAAAATATCGTACTCCATTTCGGGCACTGCGCTCGATCAGTTTGAACTCTATGCACCCGACGTTCTAAAATCTTTCCAGAAACTTGCCAAAACTGGCTGTGTAGAATTCTTAGCAGAGACATACTCACACTCACTCTCAGCATTAAAAAGCCGTGAAGAATTTGAAAAACAGGTAAATGTCCATTCTGAAAAAATTGAGAAGCTCTTTGGTCAGAGACCCACAACCTTCCGTAATACCGAGCTTATCTATTCCGATGAAATTGGAGCAATGGTAAGCGATATGGGCTACAAGGCCATGCTTACTGAAGGTGCAAAACATATTATGGGGTGGAAAAGTCCAAACTACCTTTACACAAACGCAATTAATCCTAAGCTTAAGCTTCTGCTTAAAAACTTTCAGATGAGCGACGACATCGCCTTTCGTTTCTCAAATCGCAACTGGCAGGAATGGCCCCTTACAACCGAGAAGTATGCCCACTGGCTTAACTCCATCAACCCAAACGATGAGATTATTAACCTATTTATGGATTACGAAACATTTGGAGAGCACCAATGGGAAGAAACCGGAATTTTCGATTTCATGAGAGCTCTTCCAGGCAGGGTACTTTCCGATACGGACTTTGAATTCCTCACTCCTAGCGAGGCAGCCAATAAGCATCAGCCAATTGCTAGCATGCATGTTCCTTACCCCATTAGTTGGGCTGATGAGGAGCGTGATCTCACCGCATGGCTTGGTAACGAGATGCAGGACGATGCTTTTAACAATCTATATGAACTAATTGAAAAAGTAGATAGAATTGAAGATCCCGATATTCAGCGCGATTGGCGCTACCTGCAAACCAGCGACCACTTCTACTACATGTGTACCAAATGGTTTAGCGATGGCGATGTTCATAAGTACTTTAACCCATACGACACACCCTACGATGCGTTCATAAACTTCATGAATGCTTTCAGCGATTTTAAACTCAGGCTAGAGGCCCAGGAAGCGCAAATGTCAAATCAAAATTTATCTAACCCCGAGGTTGAACTGCTAATTGAAGAGTATGAGAGAAAACTTAAGGAGCTGAAATCTATCAAGAAAAAGAACTCAAAACCAAAAACAACAAGCAGAAAAACAAAGCCAAAAGCTACTTCAGTAAAAGCCGAGAGCAAGAAAGGTTCTGTTTCAACCAAAAAATCAACAAATATTAAAAAGTAGTCTTATTCGTTTTGTTTGAATTATAACTTCAAGTAAAAAGCAAAACGGGCACAACAACTTTTTTAATGAACACGCTAAAGGTTATTTAAATGGATTTTTTAGTTTTTTTTCGATGTACTATCATCGTAAGTTACATAAGAACTATAAAAATTAAAGAAGAATCAAATGAAAGAGAAACTCCTGAAACCTGACTACCTTTTTGAGGTAAGCTGGGAGATATGCAATAAAATTGGAGGAATACATACCGTTATTTCCACCAAGGCTCTTACGCTTGTAAAAGAGCACAAAAATAACCTTATTCTTATTGGCCCTGATGTATGGCGCGATACAGAAGGTAATCCTGAATTTATTGAGGACCCAAATCTACTTTCTTCTTGGAAAAATAAAGCAGCCGAGGAGGGCCTTAGGGTTAGGGTTGGTCGTTGGAACATTGAGGGAGAACCGTTGGTTATAATTGTTGATTTTACACCATTCTTCCCAAAGAAAAATGAGATCCTTAAAGAATTCTGGGACGATTTTAAACTCGACTCAATTTCTGGACAATGGGATTATATTGAGCCTGCCATGTTTGGTTATGCTGCGGGCAAAGTAATTGAAAGTTTCACCAGTTATCAGTTAACCCAAAGGCACCGTATTGTTGCCCAGTTTCACGAATGGATGACAGGAACAGGCCTGTTATACCTCAAAAAAAGGATGCCACAAATTGGCAGCATCTTCACTACGCACGCTACGGTTATGGGGCGCAGCATTGCGGGCAACGGTCAGCCACTTTATGAGAGGTTACACAAGTTAAACGCAGAGCAAAAAGCAATTGAGTTTAATGTAGTATCAAAACAGTCGTTAGAGAAGGTTGCTGCCAACGAAGCCGACTGTTTCACAACCGTAAGCGACAACACAGCCAAAGAGTGCAAACAGTTCCACGGCAAAGAGGTTGATTTGGTTACACCAAACGGTTTTGAGAACAGTTTCGTTCCAGTGGGTGAAGAGTTTAAACTCCGAAGAATTGAAGCCAAAGTAAAGTTCTATGAGGTTGCCGAGGCCCTGCTTGCTCACGACGTGGCTAAGGATTCTCTGTTAGTAGGCATTAGCGGCAGGTACGAATTTAAGAACAAAGGTCTGGATGTTTTTATCGATTCGTTAGCAAAGCTTAACGAGTGCGAAGACCTTAAGCGCGAGGTACTTGCTTTTATACTAATACCAGCAGGACACCACGGACCGCGCAGGGATGTATTTAAAAACATTCAAACCAAAGATGAGCAAGAAGCTGTGGTCCTTAGCGATACACATATAACCCATTACCTTAACGAACCTGAGAACGATCCAATACTTAATAAAATAAAATCGGTTGGGCTCCACAACTCCTCTAGCGACAAGGTAAAAATATTCTTTGTACCATGCTACCTAAACGGGAACGATGGTATTTTCGATAAACCCTACTGGGATCTTCTTATCGGAATGGATATATCTGTATTCCCTTCTTACTACGAGCCCTGGGGATACACCCCATTGGAAAGTTTAGCATTCCATGTGCCAACCATAACAACCACCCTTGCCGGTTTTGGGCTATGGGTAAAAACTTACTACGAGAAGGAACATCCCGGTATTAAGGTAATTAAACGCACAGACGATAATGACGCGCATATCATTAAGGAGATAGTTTCAACAGTATGTCACTACTCTACCCTCCCTCTTGAAAAGCAAGAGGAGTACAGAGAGAATGCTTTGGATGTTTCCAAAATTGCGCTATGGGATAATCTGATTGACTATTATAAGCAGTCATTCGATATTGCATTGCAAAAGGTTGAAAATCGAACTCACCAGTTCATGGAGAAGGACAGGGATGAGCAATTGCCATATATCGAAAGGAAATACATTATCAACAAACCCAACTGGGTAAGGCTGCTTATACAAAAAAACATACCTGAGAAGCTTACCGCTCTCGATGAACTATCAAAAAATATTTGGTGGAGTTGGAACCCCGATGCCATTGACCTGTTTAAAACAATTGACAATGAGCAATGGATAGAATGCGAACAGAACCCAATTCTGTTTCTAGATAAAATTTCCTACAACCGATTTCAGGAGTTAGAAAAGGATCAGGACTTTATTGATAACCTAAATAAAGTATATAAGCATTTTAATGCTTACATGAAGGAGAAAACCGGAAGGAAAGGACCAAAAACAGCCTATTTTAGTATGGAGTATGGTCTTCATCAGAGCCTTAAACTCTATTCTGGTGGACTAGGAGTTCTTGCTGGCGATTACCTAAAGGAAGCATCCGACAGAAACAACCCGCTTTTTGCCATAGGTCTTTTTTACCGTTACGGATACTTCACTCAGCAACTCTCCTCAACTGGTCAGCAAATTGCATCGTACGATCTGCAAAGCTTTGCACAAACCCCAGCAAAGCCTGTACGTGATCAGAATGGTAAATGGGTAACCATTAGCGTAGCATTCCCTGGCAGGAATGTTTATGCTCGTATCTGGAGAATTAACGTTGGGAGAACAGAACTATATCTCCTTGATACTGATTTTGAAGATAACAAGCAGGAGGATCGATCCATCACACATCATCTGTATGGAGGTGATTGGGAAAATCGTTTCAAACAGGAGATGATATTGGGTGTTGGCGGCGTTAGAGCACTTAAGGCTCTTGGAATAAATCCAGACATCTATCATCTTAACGAGGGGCATGCAGCCTTTGCCGGATTAGAGCGCCTTCGTCAATTTATTGTTGTTAATAAGTTTTCCTTTGAAGAAACCATTGAAATCATCAGGTCATCAAGCCTATTCACAACCCACACGCCCGTTCCGGCCGGACACGATTCGTTTCCTGAGGACACGCTTCGCACCTACATGGCCCACTACCCCAACAGGCTGGGAATAAGCTGGGAGCGATTTATGGATTTAGGCAAACTAAATCCAGGTGATGAGGACGAACGCTTCTCAATGAGCTATCTGGCAGCAAATCTTTCACAGGAGGTAAATGGAGTTAGTATGCTACATGGCGATGTTAGCCGTAATATGTTCTCAAACCTTTGGCCAGGATATTTCCCCTGCGAGCTACATATTGGTTATGTTACAAATGGTGTTCACTACCCCACATGGACAGCTGCTGAGGTTAGGGAACTAATTGAACCGCAGAAAAACGAGAAGGGTTTCGATAATAATCCGAGCTGGGAAAGCATCAAGATGATTCCTGATAGTAAACTATGGAATATACGCAATCAGCTCAGAAAAAGACTTATCGACTACGTTAGGACCCGATTAGTTGATCCCCAAATAGTAAAGTACGAAAGCCCCAGACACGTTGTTGAAATTCAGGATAAACTTAGCGACAACGTGCTAACCATTGGCTTTGGCAGAAGATTTGCCACGTACAAACGAGCCCATTTAATTATTCAGGATTTACAAAGATTAAACGAAATTGTAAACAATGAGGACATGCCCGTGCAGTTCCTGTTTGCAGGGAAAGCTCACCCGCACGATAAGGCTGGTCAGGATCTAATTAAAAAATTAGTAGAGGTTAGCAAGCGCTCAGAGTTTGTAGGAAAATTACTCTTCCTCCAGAACTACGACATGGAACTGGCCAAAAAGATGATACAAGGCGTTGATGTATGGCTAAACACCCCCACCCGACCATTGGAGGCCTCAGGCACAAGCGGCATGAAGGCTGTTATGAACGGCGCGCTCCATTTTAGCGTGCTCGACGGTTGGTGGGTAGAAGGACACAAGCCCAACGCTGGCTGGTCACTGCCCATTGAGCGCACCTATGTTCAGCAAGATTTCCAGAATGAGCTCGATGCAGAGATGATATACACAATTCTGGAGAATGAGATAGTTCCCGCTTTCTATAAAAGGAACGAGGAGGATGTTCCCATGGACTGGATTTCATTCATTAAGAAGTCAATGGCCGAAATTGCATCACAATTCTCTACCACACGTATGTTTGAGGACTACGAAACCAGGTTTTACCATAAACTTTACCTTCGTTCAAATAGAATTATTCAGGAAGAGTTTGATTTAGCTAAAAGGATAGCAGCCTGGAAACGAAAAGTTTCAAGAAACTGGGATAGCCTCGAGATAATTACCGCACAGCAGTTTGATACATCAAGGCAAGCAATTGTTCTGGGCGAGGAGTACACCTCTGAGGTCATTCTCGACCTTGGACTTCTTAATCCTAACGAAGTGGGTGTAGAACTTGTAATAGCAGAGCTAGTAGAAAATGGCGATGTTAATATTAAGCAAAAGCATGAGTTTGACCTTGAGCACGTTGAGGATTCAAGAGCAACCTACAGGCTTTCGTTTACCCCTAATGAACCAGGCGTTTACGATTCAGGCATAAGAATCTATGCAAAGAATAAGGAGCTTCCCCACAGAATGGATTTTACACTGGTACGATGGGTATAGTAGCAACAAGAATAAAGTAATAAAAAGAAGCCGATAATTTCGGCTTCTTTTGTTATTTTAGCAGGCGAAATACCATGCGCATCTTTAACTCCATAAAAAGCACAAACATTACCCGCCCCGTAGTAACCATAGGTTTCTTTGACGGGGTACATATAGGGCATCAAACTATTCTGAAAAAAACCATTGAGAAAGCAAAAGAGTTAAATCGGGAGAGCTTGCTAATCACATTCTGGCCTCACCCACGCATCGTACTTAACAAAGATGCCGCGAGTTTAAAGCTGCTCACATCGCTTGAAGAGAAAAAGAAAATTCTTGCCTCAATCGATTTGGATGGCATGCTAATCATGGAGTTTACCCCAGAGCTAGCCACAAAACCTCCAAGAGATTTTATACAGGAAATCCTCATTGATAAGCTCAATATCTCTGCAATAGTTTTAGGATACAACCATGTTTTTGGTAGTAAGGGAGAGGGCAACTACATTCTGCTTAAAGAATTAGAAAATAAAGGGAACTTTACAGCTCACCAAATAGATCCGATTAGTGTTGGAGAAATTAATGTTAGCTCAACCAAAATAAGATCGGCCCTGGAACAAGGGCTGCTCAACATTGCAAATGCCATGTTAAGCAGAGATTATAGTATCACAGGAACCATTGAAGGGGGAAGGCAGCTGGGTCGCGACATTGGGTACCCAACCGCCAACATATCTCCATCCGAACCGCTAAAGCAAATACCTGGCGATGGTGTTTACGCTGTTTGGGTCGATTACAATAAGAATTCCTACCCAGCTATGCTAAACATTGGGCACAACCCAACGGTTGAAGATGGATTGCATAAAACAATTGAGGCCCATATAATTGGATTTAAGGAGAATATTTACGATAAGGAGATTACCGTTCGGTTTATTAAAAAAATCCGCGAGGAGCTGAAGTTCCCCTCTCTTGATGCTCTAAAAGAGCAGCTGGCAATTGACAAGGTAACAACGCTCAAACTTCTTGAGAACGACTAAAGCTTAGCCGATCAATCCTCAACCCGAACGCAGCGATGCATTGAGCCAAATCGAACTGTCGAGGGGCAATCAACCAATAACCAAACTCTGAATTAAGGAACTTCCATCAATTTTCTTATCTTTGTGAATCAATTTTCAGAAACATCTTTCTTATAATTACGTTATACTTTCTTTCAAACAAATCAATTAATTAAACATAATAAATAATGGAAAACACAATGATTGAGACACTCCCATACAAAGTAAAAGACATCTCGTTAGCCGATTGGGGCCGCAGAGAGATAAGCATTGCAGAGAAAGAGATGCCAGGATTAATGTCCATTCGCAAAAAATATGCTGCTGAAAAACCACTAAAAGGTGCAAGAGTTACAGGTTCGCTTCACATGACTATACAAACAGCTGTTCTTATTGAGACCCTTGTAGAGCTGGGTGCCGATGTTCGGTGGGCTAGCTGTAACATCTTCTCAACGCAGGATCATGCAGCGGCAGCCATTGCAAAAGCAGGCGTTCCCGTATTTGCATGGAAAGGCGAAACATTAGAAGAATACTGGTGGTGTACTGCACAGGCACTATCGTTCCCTGAGGACAAAGGACCACACCTAATAGTTGATGATGGTGGCGATGCAACCCTTATGATACACATGGGTTTCAAAGCCGAAGAGAACCCTGAAATTCTTAATAAGGAAGGAGAAACCATTGAGGAGCGAGAGATACTAAAACTTCTGAAAAGCATTCTTGCTGAGGACAATCAAAAATGGCACAAGTTAGTTAAAGACTGGAAAGGAGTATCCGAGGAAACCACAACCGGCGTACACCGCCTATACCAGATGAAAGAGAAAGGGGAACTGCTTGTTCCGGCAATAAACGTGAACGACTCGGTAACCAAAAGCAAATTTGACAACCTATACGGATGCCGCGAATCTTTGGCCGATGGAATAAAACGCGCCACCGATGTTATGATAGCAGGTAAAGTAGTTGTTGTGCTTGGCTACGGCGATGTTGGAAAGGGTTGTGCAAAGAGCATGCGTGCCTACGGTGCCAGAGTTATTGTTACAGAAATCGATCCCATCTGCGCCCTTCAGGCTGCCATGGAAGGTTTTGAGATTAAACCCATTGAGGATGCGCTTGACGAAGGAAACATTTTTGTTACATCCACCGGGAACAAGGATGTTATTACCCTTGAGCACATGCTTGCCATGAAAGATCAGGCAATTATCTGCAACATTGGGCATTTCGATAACGAGATTCAGGTTGAGAAGCTTAACAATGCCGAGGGAGTTAAGAAGGTAACCGTTAAACCACAAGTTGATGAGTACTTCCTTCCCGATGGCCGCACAATTTTCATTCTGGCCGAAGGTCGCCTGGTAAACCTTGGCTGCGCTACAGGGCACCCAAGCTTTGTAATGAGCAATAGCTTTACCAACCAGGTTTTGGCTCAGCTGGAGCTATGGCAGAAAGATATGGAGCTAGGCGTTTACTGCCTTCCTAAACATCTCGATGAGGAGGTTGCCCGCCTTCACCTCGATCAGCTTGGAGTGAAACTCACTAAGTTAACAAAAGAACAAGCTGAGTACATTGGGGTTAAACCCGAAGGGCCATACAAGCCAGAGCACTACCGTTACTAGCTAATACAATTAAATATATTGAGGTTGGCCTTCATTTCAAGGGTCAACCTCTTTTATTAATAAAACATCGCACCATGCATAACATCATAAAAGAAGCGATAGAAGTCCTAAAAAAGGGAGGTATTATCCTATATCCTACCGACACCATCTGGGGTATTGGTTGCGATGCCACAAACCCCGAAGCTGTTGACCGGGTTTATAAGCTGAAACAGCGCGAGGACTCCAAAAGTATGCTGGTTTTAGTTCACAACCCAAACCTCATAAACCAATACATTAATGATGTTCCCGATGTTGCCTGGGATTTAATTGAGGTTACAGATAAACCGCTCACAATTATTTACCCCGATGCAAAGAACCTTGCATCGAACCTTATAGCTGCCAATGGCAGCGTGGGCATTAGGGTGGTTAAACATGCTTTTTGCGAGCAGTTAATCCATCGCTTCCGCAAGCCCATCGTATCAACCTCGGCAAACATCTCTGGCAGCCCATCACCAAAAGGATTTTACGATATTGATGATAGAATACTTGATGGAGTAGATTATATTGTACCAACCGAATTTGACGAGAGCACCAGCACCTCTCCTTCAGGCATTATTCAGCTTGGCAAAGGTGGTGAGGTTAAAGTAATAAGGGAGTAAGCTAATATTGCACTTATGGAATTTTACCATACAACACCCGTTCAGCTCAGGTTCAACGATATTGACATGCTTGGGCATACTACCAACTCTGTTTATCAGCAGTATTTCGATTTGGGCAGAATGGAGTACATCAAGGATGTGCTGGAAGAGGAAATGAACTGGCAAAGCGAAGGGTTAATCCTTGTAAATATCAGTATCAGCTTCATGAGCCCTGTTAAACTGTATGATGATATTGAGGTGAGAACCAAAGTGATTAAACTTGGGAACAAGAGCCTTAACATGTCGCAGCAGGTTTATAATCTATCAACCAACCGGGTAGCCGCCGAGAGCAAAGCGGTAATGGTAGGATTTAACGGAACAAAGGAGGAAAGCATTTTGTTACCTAAGCGTTGGCGCTCAAAAATTTTAGCTTTTGAAAAGAATGTAGAAACGAACAAGCCCTAAAATTCAATCAGCCCATCCGGCAATTCCATAATAATCGTTTTCTGCTCCTCATCAATCTCCATAATAAAATCTGGTGTAGCCGGAACAAGGGTTTCGTGCCCTGCGTTATTTATAGCTTGAAAAACAAGATTGCCAGCATAATCCTGCAGCTCCTCTATAGTACCAACCTGAATCCCACTACTTGAAATAATGGTGAACCCAACCAGATCATCTAAAAAAATCTCATCAGGCTCGTCTTTCCTCATAATCTCAGCATAAATGGTCAAGCCAACAATCTCATTAGCCTCCTCTAAGGTTTCAACGTCTTCAAAAAGCAGCAATGAATCATCGGCTCCCTTGCTTCTATGCCTATTTATAAAAAAGGGAATCGGTATCCCTTCAATTTGAAGAAATACCGATTCTAATTCTGCATTGTCAGGGTTGAAACTGCTGTTCCAAATAACCTGAACCTCACCATTTACTCCATGAGTCCTCTTTATCACACCTATTTCAGTGAGTTGAGGATGTTTCATATAGGATCTCCCTACTCTTTTGGAGTTTCTGCTTCAGCGTCCTTTTCAGGTGCTTCAGGAGTTTCAGCTTTGTCAGCTTCGGCTGTTGCTTCAGGAGCAGCTTCGGTTTCTGCTTCAGCTTTCTCTGCCTCAGGTGTGGCTTCAGCCTCGTCACCTGCCTCCTCTGCTTTTTCAGCTGCACGCTTCTTTGCTAACTCTTCGGCACGAGCCTCTCGAACCTTGGCTTCAGCCTCTAAGCGTTTAGCAACATCATCCTTCTCGCCCCGGGCGATCTGATCTTTCTTGGCTTGAATTTTAGATTCTTTATCCTTAAGCCAGGTTTGGAATTTCTCCTCTGCTTGCTCCTCGGTTAAAGCACCTTTAGTCACGCCTTCCAAAAGGTGTTTCTTAATCATAACCCCTTTGTAAGAAAGAATAGCTCTTGTTGTTTCGGTAGGTTGAGCGCCTTTTTGCAGCCAATCCAATGCCCTATCAAAGTTTAGTTCAATAGTAGCAGGATTTGTGAGCGGACTATACGTACCAATCCTCTCAATATATCTGCCATCCCGTGGCGCCCTGCTATCCGCCACCACAATGTGGTAGAAAGGAGCTTTCTTTCTTCCGTGGCGGCTAAGTCTGATTTTTACAGGCATACTTAATTACGCTTTTTTAGTTAAACCTACTATAATTTTTGCCGCGCAAAGATAAGAGCTTTTTAATAAAAAAGAGCAAATTTCCATGTAAATATTAAAAACTACCGTATAGATTTTATATAATTTCTCGATAATG
>JBKHAH010000118.1:0-7457 GCA_046542995.1 Bacteroidales bacterium | reverse complement strand
TACCCAATGAAAAATTGGTTTAACTCTAAACTGCATGAAACATAAAGCAAATAATAGTTTTAAATAGACTATTACTCCAGGATCTTATTAAGCACGCCTGTTTATTATAATTCACGAAATGCTTAAAAATTTGGTGCTACTGCATTTTTAGTGGAATTTTTGTACGTTTGAAATTAAACTACAAGAGGTACTATCGCTTATAAGGTTATACCGGAGACATTATGAAGGGGGGACTGTTGCCATTGTCCCTCATCGGAGAGTAACCACAACCCTAAGAACCATGCCAATGAAAAAAAGCAACCTTCGGTGCCATCAAGAAAAATGTCACATACTTTCTTTGCGCTTAAGACCCAATCAGGCCAGCCCATTGGTTTTGGTAAACAAAGAGCATTTTACCAATGACCTGGCAATGCATCTGAAACAAACGACATAGATGAATTTTATAATACCAGTGATAACTTCAGGCAGGATAAGGAGGATATGCGGAGCTTAATTAAATTGGTTGCCTATATGCCTTTGATAAAACAAACACTATGTTTTCTATGTGTTGTTAGCCATGAATTGTCCGTTGATTCTTTCTCGCTATTTGTCACTTTTGGGCAAATTATCGAGATAACTTGAAGTAAAGTCCAAATATCTAAATACTGTTGTCCGGGTAAAAAAATATGTCGTCCCTACGGGACGAGAGTTTTGCTTTAAAAAGAGAAAAAGAACCCCCTTTAAATCAAAGTCCCGTAGGGACGTAACAAAATCAACACATTAACAAATTATTGTGAATTTTCTCCGGACACTACTGATATCTAAATTAATTCAACCGTTCTTTGCTTGAAATAACGAATCAATTTTAACTAAATGTAAGTTACTTTAAAATTATGGCTTACAATCACCATCTTGAATATCTTCATGCGTTGGGTTATACTTATTTTGCTTCACACTAATGTAATCCAGATTATTGGAATCAATTACTGGCACCAACGCACAAAAATCTGTAAGTGACGAGTTCATGAAAATTCTTATAGATTTTAATCCCGTGCTAATATTCTCAAGGCCATCTAGGGTTTCAAGCATCTTATTATCATCAATATCAATTATAGCTACACTTGTTAAGTCGCTTAGCTCTTTAATTGACATTAAACTTGCATTACTACTAATAACCAAATAATCCTCAATAAAACACAGGTTCTCAAGCCCCTCAAGGGATGTAATTATGTTTTGATCTGAAATGTATAAGCTTTTTAGCTCTTTAATATCCGAAAGGGCTGAAAGATTGGCTAGACTACTATTCCCATTAATAGTCAGTTTTGAACCTGAAAACATCTCCAGTCCTTCAAGGCTTTCAAGAGTCATATTTCTTGTTATCTGTATTTCGTTTGTAAAGCCTATTAGGCTACCAAGTCCTAGCAGGTTTTTTATGCTCTCGTTTTCGAATATTAGAATATCGCCACCCACATATTCGAGTTTAGTTAAATGGTTTATGCTTTCTAAACTTGAATTGTTCTGTATATAAAGGCCGCTATCGATGGAGGAAAGATAATGGAGCCCATCGAGGTTTTTCAGCAAATGAGATCTGTAGATGCTAAGCGAGCCCTTGATGGCCTTAATCTTGTTAAGATTTGACAGGGTGCTGATGTACTCACCGTTTATATGAATATTGCCGTTTACCGTCGAAAGATTAAAGTTATCCACATCCTTTTGAGACTTAAGGTAATAATCCTTAAATTCGGGTTCATCCTTACCGCATGATTGTAAAAAAGTTAAGGCAAATACTAATAAACTCGCAACTAATAGCTCAGCTATTCTTTTCATAATTTGTGGTTAAAGTTTGGTTTCAACATGTTTAGTAATCCTAAAGTAACTAAATTTTGGCCAATACCTAATTTTAAGTTCTGCTACTGTAAATGCTAGGAAAGAGAGGATAGCCAGGTAGAATAGAACATTAAATTTTGAGCGGATATAAAAACTAGGTTTGATATTTGGTTGAATGTAAGTTACAATTGATCCTGTCTCGTTAAGGGACTGGGCTAACAACTTTCCCTTACTATTAATAACGAGAGAGAGTCCACCCCAAGAAGAGCGAATAAGTGGTTTTTGAAATGTTATCGCTTGGGTTTTAGATATTAACCTTACTATGTTTATATAATGCATGTTTCCATTAAATGGTTCTTTAGCTAAAACAAAAATTAACCCAATGGGTTTTTGTAATTTTCTTTTCAGAAAATTCTCAAAAAGAGCCTCGTAGCAAATAGAAACATGGTAGGTATCATACAAACTCTTAAATGTTGGATTTTTCTTTTTAGAAATGTAGTTAGCAGGATACCTAATCGCTCTATGCCCAAAGAATCTATTTATGACTATGGGCTCATATTCGGCAAAAGGCACCAGAAGTTCCTTATTGCGTTGTTGGATACCTTGATAATCAAGAGCAATGGCTAGTACCTGCTGTTTCCCCCAGGCCTCTTGTAAAGCACTATACAAAAAGGTGATATTGTTTTTGTAGCTAGGAAGTAAAGATTTTAATTGGCCAGTAAATTGGGCATCTGTAACCTTAGTATTATTTAAACTTGTTGTAAATTCGGGCATAACCACATAGTGTGCATGTTTTTTACACTCAGTTTCTTTAAGTGTGTGTATTGCTTTCGCTTGAATAGAATCTTGCGATTCACAACTACTGAAACTTAAAACTTGTACCTTTCGGCAGGTATGGTAATTGCTGGTGTTGGGTTGGTAAAGCGATATGGCAGAGTAAAGACAAGGAGTAAACAGTAATAGAATATAGGCAATGGGTGGTAGAAGGGAAATCTGCTTCTGTTTAAGCCGTGACATTGATTTTATTAACCATAAACATAAAACATTGCATAGTAAAATCCACAAAGAGCTTCCCAGAACACCTGTGAATTGGATCCATTGAAAAAGTTTTGGATAATTGCTAGCCACTATTCCGAGGTTTGAAAAAGGAGTATTTATGGCCGAGTGCAGTATGGCATACTCTAATATAATCCATAGGCTGCAAAATATTTGATACTTAAAACGAACATTTAGGATTAAGGGTAGGAATAGTATAGCCTGAAGCAGTATCAATGGTAAAATGACGAGTGGAGCAAAAGCCCCAATGATATTTTTGAGAAATCCAATAAGAAACAGATAGTTGTAAAAGTTCCAAAGTAAGAGGAAGATAAATATTGATATTATTTTTGTGATAACCCTGACGTGAGTGCTAAGGAAATGTAGTAGGGGGATTAAGAAAATAAATGAACACCAAGTATAGCCTTCGCTATACGACATAATAAGCATTAGACCGCTAAGTAAACTGCAGAATATACCAAATAACATAAACTATCTTATTAATAGTATTTCAACCGCTTTATCAAGCTGAGGGTCTATACCCGTTTCTTTGTGTGTTGTGTCCCAATAATCATCAGGTAGCTCAACCTCCATATCGGGATTTATACCATCCTCCGTTAGCTCCATGGCGAGGTTTAATGTTTTGCACACTGTGTATTGGAAGTACCATCCGTTCCCCATAAGAACTGGATTAGTACCACCAGCACCACCTCCCGATTTTTCGCCCAATAGGGTGCTGCTAGCTAAGTCATTAAGTATAGAGGCTACAGAGTTCCCCATGCTAAAGGTATTTGCGTTGGTGAGAACCGCTAGCGGAGTTGAACTATCAACCATTCCAGTGCCTTTTACTTTAACAGGGTATGGTTTGGTGAAGCTATTATGGTTGACTCCATCTCGGTATTGCTTGTATAGTACTATTCGTTCACCTTCAAAAAATAGGCCGCATACTTCAAAACCTTGGATTTGCCCACCTGTACAATCTCTAATATCGAAAACAACACCATTATCAAAATCATATTCAGCAATAAGGCTATTAATGAGTTTAATTTCTGTATTAAGCACAGGCATACTCAGCATGCGTATATACATCATACTATTGGGGAGTTGGGCTAAATGATAGTGCTCTAGCAACACAAGGTTATCAAAATCATAGTGTAAATAGGTGCGCCAGAATTCAATTGAAGGTTGCAGCTGAGGTTGTACGGCGGCTATCAGATTTCCCTTGCCAACCCACACATGCCTATCGTTTAGTTTGAATACAATTTCTTGGTATAGCGCAAGTGCCTGTTCGTCTGACACTACCCGTTGGAACTTGGGTGCATAGGTTGCATAAACCTCATCCCAATTTACCCCTTTCTCCTTGAAGAAAACATAGTGTTTATCCATGGTTTGCCAAAAGGTTTCAAAGTTTGAAATGTAGGAAGTATTAGGGTTGACAATATCCTTCTCGCACGAATGCAGTATGAAACAGGCTAATAAAAGTATGACAATTCTTTTAGTCATCGCGATGCGTTAAAATGTTATTCCTAGCCCGACGCTGTGCTGTGCATATGTTTGATAAAATGGCGCAAGACTATGGCAAAAATATTTAAAGAAGTACGATATGTTGTAGTAAACGTTTTTGTGTGGTAGCGCAAAGCTAAATTCGCCGTTCAGCAAGTTGTAGTTGAGTAAGTGATAAATTGCGTTGGGACGCAGGTAGTATGTGTAGAGGTTTTGCGAGAGGTTAAAGTTGATGTATGGTGGCTTGGGAATATGCCCCACACCCACAATTGCTAACCCAAATTTGCCCCCTAAAACAAACTTCTCTGCGGAGTATAATATCTGAATATGACCACTACCATTTATACCCCACAAACCCCAGGGGAATAAAAATGTGGTGTTTTCATAAGATTCAACCGGTGGGTATGTGAGTTCGGCAACCAGCGATGGGCCAATTCCTAGGTTGATTTCTGTGTTGGGTAGGATACTTGGTGCCTTCCAGTGCCATCCTAACTCAATGGCCAAATCGTTAAATCTATAAATAGGGGCATCCTGGCTGGGTGAAATACTAAAGTGTAGGGCAGATGTACTAAGCGATGCTGATAGTTCAGATTTCCAGCTTGATAAAGCAGTTGTTTCATGCCAACTGTACTGCATTGTGAATATATTTCCAGGCAGCCCATTGGGCAGATTTAAGGTGTTGGCATAGGCCAACCTACCCATATGCACTTGCACTTGGTGCATATTTGAAGTTTGCGTGCTATCGCCTTTACCTTGGGTTGTTAAAGCAATAAGTTGGATTAATAGTAAAGGGACAAAAAGTTTCATTACTTTATTAAGCATAGTGGGAAGTATTCAAAATACAATTTAGTTAAATTTATCTAATAAAGTAATTAAAAACCAGATTTTGAACACTTCCCATATGAAATATTTCAAGTTTTAATTAAGATCTCGAATGAGAATAATGGGCAGAATGGCATGGGTTTCGCCAAATAGCCTATAGGTAACTTCATCGATATCGGCAAGAACTATGTTACCTCTCAGAAGTGTGATATATACCAAGGCTCTATCTGGAATGCCATCGAAAATCTTTGGATTTAAAGAGGCTTTGCCACTATCATCAGATATGTAATCAACGTTACGAACGTATTCGTTACAGTCATCCTCTTCAGAAATCAGTGTGCCATTCCACTCAACTATAACTATTAACCCATTTTCGTTCATTGGATCGGAGTTCCAGCCTAAAATAAAATTGTCGTAGTAACAGAATGGATACAGGTCTTGCTCTTCTTCAATTTTTGGACTCGTAATTGAAACCAAATTAGGAATGTACATATTAACTGAACTCGTGTCGCCTTTTGAATTATTTGAAAAGTTAAAAGAGACTTTTTGCCCGTATAGGCTTTGAAAGAAAGATGATTTTGTGTCTGAGGAGCCCGAATGAATAGTTGAGATATTAATTCCATTCACGGTAATAGAAAAATCATTCCCCAAGTTTTTTGTTGCAGATAATTGTTCTGGGAGAATCCCGTCAAGCACTTCATCGGCTAAGGGGTTCTCTTTCATAGTGGAGTAACCTAAAAGCGGGTTATTAACAAACAGATAGGTACTGTATACTGATGGTTCAGTTGCCAGTACATTTTCGGTTATTTTATTTTCTACTGAAATATTCTGCTTCTGGTGTTCATCAGACATCTTGCTGCAAGCCATAAAAGCTAGTAGCGCTATAAATATAATTGTAATTCTCATCGTTGTATGTTTTTTAAAATGTTATCATTCTACCATCAAGATAAATTTGGTTTCCTATACTTGCTGTTCCACCACCGGTAGATGGATTCTTGATGAAGGAACCAGTCAATGTCGCATTCTGATTTACATAAGGGTTTCCGTTAGTAGTATTGAATGTTTTTGTCCAAACTACATACCCTTCCTCCCAATTTTCATTTCTATGGGGGCCGGCTTTAATTTCCAAAGTTACTTTTGGTGTCCCATTTTCAGGTCGATCCAAGTTACCGATGTTGGCACACGTAATGTTGCCCACATAGTTTGAATTATTATAAAGGTTAGTTCTTGAAGTGTTGTTTTCACAGTTTGGAAGCGAAGTTGTTACTTTTATTTGTGAACCTTCTTTCTGTGGATCTTCTGATCCAAATATTTCTGCAAAACACCAAATAGACCCACTCATGTCATAAATATTTGTATAACTATCCAGTTGAGCAGCATTGGATGGATGCATTAATGCTACAGGCTGGAAAGAGACAGACTGTGAATTATAAGTCCATTGGCAGTTTGGAAGTTCAGGTAAATCAGGGTCCGTACAAGAATGAAAAGAACCAACCATTAAAACCATAGTAAAGATTTCTGCAAATCTTAAAACTTTCTTCTTAATAATACGTAAATTAAATGTTTTTAACTGCGCGGCAGCCCCAAAAATCGTTTGCAAGCGATGGGGCGGTTGCGCCTTTTATTTGTCCCGATAAGGATTGGGAATGCCGCCAGTATCAAGGCTGCTGGGTGCCAGCAATTTATTAAAGGGCACTGGTTTGCCCCCCACTACAAAATAAGGAAGATTACGTGATTGTTTTTCGAACCCATTTTGGAACTTGAGCCCGCCTTGTATCCGCTGCCCCGCAGCGGGTACTCGGGTAGAAATGTTAATAATTCGGTTTATGGCTATATTTATATGGGGTTTAGTTGGATAAAACGCTTGGCGTTATAATTATTAACAAACGTACAAACAATATACTACCCCCCCCTACATTTTTTTATGTGTTATATAGCAGTTTTTGTGGGTTGTGTCAGAGAGATTGAGAGTGAAAAGGTAAGGGCCATTTTGGTTGGTTCGGTAGCCTGATTATGCTCGGGGTGTTGCCTGTAGGATGCAGAACGAGGGCGGTAATTCCATTATCAGGAGGCGGATCGGCTCCTCACTACACCTTGAATAACAGTTCTTTACTGATTGTAAATGAAGAATAATTTTATTTAAGATGTAACAATTGTAAATGTACCTCGTCATTTCAAAATAAACAGTAATATACGCCAACAAGTTATTGTTTTGGGGTTTAATTTTGATTTTAAAAAGTGATTATTAGGATAACTCTTTTTATCTTGTACCCATAATCCAACTTTGGTAA
>JBKHAH010000003.1:0-82535 GCA_046542995.1 Bacteroidales bacterium | reverse complement strand
CTCACAAGGAGATTGATAGCAAAATTGAAAATTTTATTGAGAATGAGTTTGGCGAAACGCTTCGCGAATACAACATGTGGCTCTCTTTTCAACTCCAACCACTAACTGACATTCATCTCACCTCAAAGTTTATGCATGAGATTGAGGCGAATAATGATAACAACTCCATAACATTGCTTGAGATAGTGGCATGGTTTATCCTTATTATAGCATGGGTAAATTTCTTTAACCTTAGCACTATCTCATCATTAAAAAGGATGAAAGAAATTGGCATTCGCAAAGTTAATGGCGCAACACGCAGAGATTTGATAACCCAAATGCTTTTGGAATCTGCAATAATAAATCTGTCCGCAATATTCCTGGGCACAACATTACTTGAGTTGAGCTATTCTTCTTTTGCTAATATTGCAGGATTACCTCAAAATCTAAGCTACTTAAACCAAACTTGGTTCTACGTTTTTATTCTTGTAGCATTTGTAATTGGAACCTTATCGGCAGGCATTTACACGGTTACAGGAATAAGAGGAAACTCATTATCTGCAACTTTAAGAGGGATGGCAGCAAAAAGTAAAAAGGGTCAGTTTCTAAAAAAAGCGTTAGTAGCCATTCAATTTGCCATTGCCATTGCCTTAATAACAGCCACAATAAGCGTTTATCATCAATTTCAGCTAATGCAATCGAAAGATTTGGGTTTTAACCTTGACAATATGATGGTGATAAAAGTTCCAATGGTTGGTGATGAAGCACTTCATGGAAAGTATCGTGTTTTTCAGGATATGGTGGATGACTTGCCCATTATTCAAGGGGCAACATACTCTTCGGTTATTCCGGGTAAACCAAATATGTTTAATCGGGGTGGAATTTATAGACATGGCGATGAGGCAACAAATGGGAAGAATATGCGCCTTACCGAGGTTGATGCCCAGTTCCCTGATGTGTATAATATTAAGATGTTAGCAGGGGAGGGATTTACGGGCAATCCAGCGGAAGATGCCAATAATGTGATGCTAAATTTAAAAGGTGCTCACTGGCTAGGATTCGAAAGTGCCGAGAAAGCCATTGGCGAACAGGTAGTTTTAGAGGGAACCCCAAGAAAAGTGGTAGGGGTGCTTTTTGATTTTAACCAGCTCTCACCCAAAGAGGATATTGAACCACAAATTTTTAGATACCCACAACGTTTCCAAGGATACTTCACGCTCAAGATTAGCGATGGCAAGACAAAGCAAGCCATTAAGAGCATAGAAAAAGTTTACACATCTATCTTTCCTGGGAACCCTTTCGATTTCTTTTTTCTTGACAACTACTATGAAACCCAGTATAAGGATGATAAGCGCTTCGGGATGGTATTTGCTCTTTTTTCTCTGCTATCAATAAGTATCACCGTACTAGGTTTATTAGGACTTTCAGCCTACACTGCACAGCAACGCAAACGCGAAATTGGCATCCGCAAAGTGCTGGGAGCAAAAGTTTCCAGTATAGTTCGGCTATTATTTTACGACTATGTTGTTCTTTTGATCCTATCTAGCTCCATAGCAATCCCAACAGTTTGGTATTTTCTTAATCAATGGCTCAATAGCTATGCTAACCGTATTACACCTACGTTGTGGATATTTACCATTCCCATGCTTACTGTTTTTGTCGTTACATTGTTTACCGTGGTTTCTCAATCGCTAAAAACTGCGTACATGAATCCGGTTGAGAGCATTAAGGAGGAGTAAAAAATTAGTTGCTATATTTATGGCTCTATTATTGAACTTGAAAACATGAGCGAAAAGAACTACGACCCTCGCATGCACACCGCTGAACATATTCTTAACCAAACCATGGTTAGGATGTTCGGTTGCCCTCGCTCAAAGAATAGCCACATTGAGCGAAAAAAATCAAAATGCGATTATTTATTGGAAAGTGAGCCCTCACCTGAGGTAATAGCAGATGTAGAAACCAAGGTAAATAAGGTTATTGCATCTAACATTGAAGTTGTTGAGGATTTTTTGCCAAAAGCCGACGCATCAATGTTTCTGGACTTATCTAAACTTCCTACGGATGCACCCGATATGCTAAGGATAATACGGATTGGAGATTATGATGCTTGCGCCTGTATTGGTCCGCATGTTTCAAACACCAGCGAGATTGGTACTTTTAGAATTACAACCACCGATTTTAAGGATGGTGTTTTAAGGATTAGATTTAAGTTGACCCTAAGTTGAAGAATCATGCCCCTTCTTTGTCAAAAGGGGCATGAATTTTTGCATTAATCGACAATCGTTAGATCACCTTCAGTATTGCTCTCGTAAGTTATACTTTCAAGTTGAATGCTTGAACTCTCCATGGCAGCTAAACCCCAACCCTTGCTATTACGAATAACTGCATTTGCAACCTCAAGGCTTGCCTGAGAATCAATCCCAATATTTGTAGAGCGATTCTGACTGCTATAGGGTCCAATTGAGATATTACTGTTCCCAGCGTACTCAACAATCACATTATTCATTTTATTCCTGGCATCGGTAGTTTTAACATAAATCCCTTTCCAATGCTGGCCGCCTGCCAAATTTAATGTTGTAAAAACTACGGGGTTGGACTCTGTTCCTGACACATCAATGTAACCATCATTAATAGAACCGCCAGAGCCCTCCTTAATTTCAATTAAAACATCCTCATCAAACTCCAGATTAACCCCTTCGGTTATATACAAAGCTGCTTCAATTTCAATATCACTGATAATTTTATAAGCGGCATCTTGAGATAATTTAGACCATTGTATCTCTTGCTGTAATACCCCTCCGTATATTTCAGGGCCATCGTAACCATTTCCTGAGTAAACTGACTCTTGGTCAATTTCTCCAGCATTCTGTATGTGCGTAGACAAAGTGCCGCTAGCGTTACTGCTATAGGTGTTGTTATGGTGCTCAACTAGCGTGCCCCTAACAAATAAACCATAGCCCTTGCTATCCGATATGTGGCTATTGAGTATGGTTAAGGCAGCGTCGTCATCTACCCCCACGTTTGTCTGGCGATTTTGTGAACTGTATGGTCCCAAGTTCATGTTTGAATTGCCAGCAAATTCAATTTTTACATGCTCAAGCATATTACGCTGGTCGGAACTTTTTATTCGTAAACCTTTCCAATATTTTCCAGCCTCACTATTAGCCGTTGTAAAAGTAATCATATCACTTTCGGTTCCTTCTGCAATTATTACCCCGTCAGCTGATATTTGGAGTTCTAAATCCTCCTCAAACTCTATTCTAACACCCGCCTCAATAATTAGCTTGTCATTTACTACCATGTCGCCGCTTACGGTATAATCGACCTTGGCAGGATCGTCAAAAATGTTCTTCAATATAAGCTCATCATCATAGCTACCGCTAAGGGTCTGCATATTTTCCTCTAACCCGAGAATATCGTCAGTTTCGCATGACAACATTAGCAGGGCCATTGATATAATTAGAGATAACGAAAGAAATAACCTAGATGAAGCAATTGGTTTTAGTTGCTGTTTAATTTTTGTAATCATAAAGCAAATCGTTTTAGTTTAATTAATCATTCGTTTTATCCAGTAGTACAATTAACTCAAAATGTTGTTTAATTTTTAACATTTCTCTCACAACCACATTCTATCTAATCCATTAAATACTTGCTTATTGCTACGACTGATCACAACAATAAATTAAAAATTAAATAATCATTTATGGAATTTCGCCTACATGTGTATCATATTATAAAAAGCTATACCAAAACCATATTTAATAACCCATAAAAACCCAAAATCATGAAAACAAAAAGCAAAAAAACAGACCTGGAGAGACATAAGCTTCTCTTCTTTCAAATTGGGTGTATTATTGCTCTGGCTGCGGTTCTGGCTGCTTTCGAATGGCCAAGTAAAGGCATTGCAACTTTTAACGTCCCTTTGGACAACACCGGGGAAATCCCCTACGACGAAATTCCAATTACCAAGCCTGAGGATATTAAGCCTCCGCCGCCTCCCCCTTTGCCAAAAGTAGCTGAGGTAATTAACATCCACTCAAACGACACGGAGGATATTGTTGAAAATCCTGATATTTTCAAAGATGTTGGGGTTGATATAATTCCTGAATTACTCAAAACTAAAGAGGAGGAGGATGTTGATGAGGTGATTGACTTTATGCTCATTGAGGAAAAACCAACCTTTATGGGAGGCAACCATAACGATTTTGCCAAGTGGGTCTTTCAAAATGTAAAGTATCCTGATTTAGCTATTGAAAACAGAATTCAGGGCAGAGTTTTTCTTCAGTTTATAATTGACGAGGAGGGTTTTGTAAGGAACGTTGAGATAATTAGAGGAGCAGACCCTCTTCTTAACAAGGAAGCTGTAAGAATTGTTTCCTCTTCACCACAATGGACTCCTGGTAAGCAACGAAACAAACCAACAAAGGTGAAGTTTACCTTTCCGGTGACCTTTAAACTAGAGTAAAACCAATAGTTCTATTAATTCTATCACGATTGTAAAAAACTCAACAGTCTAAACGCCAAAAGAGTATTGCAATCGTGGTAGTTCCTTTTACTAATAAACCTTGTAATTGCTGGGAATCTCCAAGGGTATAATTTATTATCCTAGCTTGTCAGCCTATACTTTCCTATCCTTTTAAAACTTAACCTTAGGTTACATTCCCTAATCAATAATCCTAAACATCTCGCCAATAGGTTTCTTATCTCTGGGTGAATATGGCTTAGCGGATTTTCCAACTGCTACAAAGGAGACCAGTTTGAATGGTTCCGAAACACCTAGCATCTCCTCTAACTCATTACTAGCAATCATTGGAGCGCTCATCCAGCAAGCTCCATACCCCAAATCCACCGCACTTAAAAGTAAGTTCTGTATGCAAGCACCTGTGCTTTGCAAATCTGGAGAGTTTCTCATTTCATTAATTTCTTCATGCGATAAAGTTACACCCTTCTCAAGTACTGTTTCATAGTTCTCCATACAAACGGCAATTAATGCAGGGGCATGTTCAAAAAATGTGGCGAAGAAATCGACCTGTTTCTTAACGTTCAAAGAATACTTCGATCCATTCTCGGGTATGGCTGCTAATCTTGCTCTTACTATGCTTGCCATTTTATGCAAAACATCCTTATTGGTGATAGCTATGAATCTCCAGGGTTGATAGTTGTTTACGCTAGGGGCCAAGCTTGCTAATCTTGAAACTTCCTTCAGGTCACTTACCGGCACGGGGTCGGGTAAGAACTGTCTAACGCTTGTTCTTCTTTCAATAGCAGTTTTAAGTTCCATATTATTTTCAATTTAAATTTCTGGGGCAACAAAACCTTAAGGTAAACTATTCCAATATCCATTTGTTCGGATATTAAGTTTATTTTAAAACTCTTCACTAAGCTACAATTTTTTTATAAAAAATTAACACTTAAATCCTATTATGTTGAAACCTCTTGCTTCTTATTCGCTAATTTTGTAGTACTAAATTATGAGAAGAAAACGTAAGCAGGAAAATCCAGACAACCCACTAAGCAAAATTAAGCTTAGCAGAGCGTTGTATCCAATACTAATTGGTCTTGGGGTTGTAGGCTACATGTTTTACAGAGAATTTAATCCTGAGGTTTTCACCTACATCACAATGGCTAAGTGGAGCTTCCTGTGGTTCATTGTTGCTTTGGCGCTAATGGCCTTTCGTGACGTGGGGTATATAATCAGGCTGCTAATCTTAGCAGAGGGAAAGCTATCGTTAAGGCAGGCCTTTAGGGTGGTAATGCTATGGGAATTCACATCAGCCATAACGCCCTCAGCCATTGGAGGGACAAGCGTAGCAATTCTATATGTTAATAAGGAAGGGATTAGCGTAGGGAGAAGCTCTGCCATTGTAATGGCCACATCGCTACTTGATGAGCTCTACTTCCTTTTGATGTTCCCTTTGCTTTTAATCATGGTTAAACCAAGCATTCTTTTCGGAATTGAAGGTGTAGAGGGAGCAATGGGATTCTCAAATGAACTTTTCCTCTTTGCCTTAATTGGGTATAGCCTAAAATTTCTTTATGTGGTTGTTTTAGCATACGGTCTTTTCTTTAATCCCAGAGGATTAAAATGGCTAATGCTAATGATTTTCAAACTGCCAATTCTCAGGCGATGGAAACATGGGGCAAACGATGCCGGTAGCGAAATTATTGAAAACTCAAAAGATTTTAAAGCAAAGCCTTTCTCTTTTTGGTTCAAATCGTTTGTGGCCACAGCATTATCATGGACGTCCCGCTACTGGGTGGCTAACGCATTGTTACTTGCTTTCTTTTCCATTTCCGATCACGGAATCATCTTTGCACGTCAACTTGTAATGTGGATTATGATGCTGGTAAGCCCAACTCCCGGGGGAAGCGGTTTTGCTGAATTTGTTTTCACAAGGTATCTTGGTGAGTACATTCCTGTTGATCCTACTATTTTAGGAGCTGTTGCAGTGGCTATGGCTCTGGTTTGGCGCTTAGCAACATACTATCCGTACCTTATTATTGGTGCAATAATTTTCCCAAAATGGATAAAAAGCAAGTTTGTTGACAAACATGCTTAAAATAAACAGAATGCAACCAATTAATGCATTCATAATTTTAAATAATTGAAGAAAAAAGCAATTACCATGAAAACCATATTCTATATTACTGGTACAAGCCGTGGCATTGGTAAATCTATAGCCGAACTTGCTCTTATGGATGAAGATAATTTTGTATTTGGCTATTCACGAACCCAAACAATTAATCATGCTAACTATAAGCATATAAGTTCGGACTTCAGCAACCCAGAGAACCTAATGAGCCTAGAGTTACCTGTTAAGGCGGATGCCTCCAAGGCCGTACTCATAAATAATGCTGGTATGCTGGGGCAGGTTAAGCCAATAGGGAGTCAAGATACTGAGAATATCATAAAAACCCACACGGTAAATGCTATAGCCCCAACTATTATAACAAACCTCTTTCTTAATGCATACAAGAATAACGATACTGAAAAAACAATAATTAATATTAGTTCTGGCGCAGCGCGCAAACCGGTTGAAAGCTGGGCTAACTATTGCTCCACCAAAGCATCTTTAGATATGCTATCGCGAGTTGTGCAGCAGGAGAATGCCGACTCTAACCTAAGGGTATTTGCCGTTGCCCCAGGGGTAGTTGACACAAAAATGCAGGATGAGATCAGAAGCGTTTCATCCAAAGATTTTCCTCATCTCGAAAAATTTCTCAACTATAAAACGGGGAACCACCTTTCTAATACTAAGGATGTGGCTAACATGCTTATGCATATAATAAATAATCCCCAAGACTACGGGGATGTACTCATGGATGTAAGAGAACTTTGAATAAGTTAACTAACTCTCTCTTTTATAAAGCGAATAAACGATTCAAATATTAAGCTTCCATCCGTATTGCCCAACTCATCATCCGCAGCACGCTCTGGATGGGGCATCATACCAAACACATTGAACTGCTCATTGCACACCCCTGCAATATTTTCAACCGAACCGTTGGGGTTTACGCTCTCCGAAATGCTTCCATTGCTATCAGAATAACGGAAAAGAATCTGACCTTTAATTCTCATGTTTGCCAGCGTCTCCTTATCTGCATAGTAACGTCCTTCCCCATGTGCAATGGGAATTTTCAATGCTCTTCCTCGTGGTAAAAAGGCAGTTAATGCGGAAGTTTTACTATCAGGCAATATAAAAACATTCTTACACTCAAACTTTTGGCTGTTATTATGAAGCAGTGCCCCAGGTAGAAGTTCCGCCTCACACAAAATCTGAAAACCATTACAAACGCCAAAAACATACCCACCAGCTTGGGCAAACTCAATTACTTTCTCCATAATTGGGGAGAATCGGGCCAAAGCACCAGATCGAAGATAGTCGCCATAAGAAAAACCGCCAGGAAGGACGACAACATCTACTCCTTGCAAGTCTTTATCCTTGTGCCAAAGTTCAATCACCTCCTGCTCCATGATTGTTCTCAGAACGTATATCATGTCATGATCGCAATTCGATCCTGGAAAAACGACAACACCAAACTTCATTTCAATACGAATTTAATAGTTCGCCCAAAGATAGATATAAAATACTTTTTGGCAAGCATTGCTCTACCATAAAACTTTTTGGAAATTTGATGAACGGGCAGTTAAAATAAGGATTTTTTACAATCAACCACAGGTTGCATAACATGTAAAAAAGCGTACCATTTTGGTTCGAAAAAACTACTTTTGCGGCAAAAACCAAGGGATGTCCAAAACAGTAACGCTCATAGCCTGTTTAATGCTGGGTTTAATACTACATGGTTATGCTATTCTTGATAAAAAAAAGGATAACTCATTACTGGCTGAACCACCAGAGAAGATACCTGCATCAACCGATAGCCTAAGCATATCGCTTAGCGCAGATTTTTATACCCGTCACATTTGGCGGGGCACCCTAACATGCGATAGCTGGAATATTCAACCAACCATAAACCTTAGCAAAAGTAATTTCCAAATTGGCGCATGGGGCGCATATACTATTAATAATAGCTACTCCGAACTCGACCTATACGTATCCTACACATGGAGAAACTTTTCAATTTCTGTTTTGGATTACTTCTGCCCAGACGAAACGCTGAAGTTTAACCGGCTTTTCGATTTCAAGCAACAAACCACCCAGCACACCATTGATGCCATAGCTAGCTACGATGGCACTGGGAAGTTTCCTGTACGCTTCATGGTGTCATCATTACTATATGGTGATGATTTGAGCCCCGCTAATAATACCAATTTCTACTCAACATATATTGAAGCTGGCTACGAGTGGCAACCAAACAAGAATCAACATTTTGACGTACATATTGGCCTTACCCCAAGCAAAGGCTACTATGCTGAGTCATTTAATGTTGTAAGCTGCGGGGTGGCAATGAACCAGACCTTTCAGGTTACAGAACAATTTTCGCTTCCAATCATCGGAAAGCTCATTGTAAACCCATATACTGAGAACATTTTTTTTGTATTTGGAATATCAATAAGCAACTTATAATTATTGAAAACCCTTAAGTTAGGAGCTTAAATGCGTACTTAAAAAGCAGTTATAATCTTTATCTTTTTCTAAAAGTAACGCAACCAATAAAATTACCCAATATCCTTTGTGGATTAGCAAAGTATTTATATTTTTAGCAAGTTAAAATATAAACTTAACCATCGAATCTGTTTCTTTTGCCAAAGGGGTTATCTGCAACATTGCGCTCGCTAACCTCCATAATGTGTTAGATTTTAAGTTTTGTAATTAATTTTTTATGGTGATATCAGATCAGGATCTACAGTATTTTGTATCTGCTTTAAAGAACTCATCAAAATACGATTTTAGCGAGTATTCAGATAAGTCCTTGAAGCGCAGGTTGCAGAAAGTTCTCACGGACTTCAACCTTGATATAGCTGGTCTTATATCATCAATGAAAACAAACCCCATCTTTACAGAAAGCATTGTAAAAGAGATTACCGTTAATACAACTGAGCTTTTCCGCGATCCACAAGTATGGCATATGCTTAAATCACGGATACTCCCAAGGTTTAAAAACAACAAGAACATAAACATATGGCATGCTGGCTGCTCAACAGGGCAGGAGGTTTATTCCATGATGATTCTTCTAAATGAGATGGGGCTGTTTGAAAAGGCCAAGGTATTTGCCTCCGATTTAAACACCGACGTTCTGGAGGCCGCAAAGAAAGGCGAGTTCAAATATCGTTTTAACATTGGATATCTTGATAATTTTGATAAAGTAATTAAGCAGAACCCCCTTAATTACGAAGAATTTAACGATGTTCCCTACGAAACATATTTTGACATCGATAAATCAAAGGATACCATTACCATGAAACGCTTTTTAACTGAAAAGCCTATTTTCAGAAAGCACGATTTGGTAAAGGATGGCAACCTGTTTTTTGCAAAGTTTGACCTGATTTTATGCAGGAATGTGATTATTTACTTTAACTACTCATTACAGAATAAAGTTTTTGACCTGTTTCATTCAAACCTTTACACAAAAGGCATTTTGCTCTTAGGCATGCATGAAACCATCCTTGGTCCATGGGCAAATAAATTTGAAAAGATGGGGCAATCGTACATTAAAAAGTAATATAGCAAGTTATAATAAAAACCATGAAGTTTTTAAATAACATTAAAATAAAGCACAGAATACTACTTGTAGTAACTACGCTTCTCGTGCTCTTATTTAGCGCGGCTGCTTTCACGGTTTATAGTTTCAGCCTAAAACGCTTGCTCAATACCACGCAAACGCAAATGGAGGTTTATTTGCAAAAGATTTCAGATATTATTACTGAAATTGACAAGCAAACTCCTGACGGCTTCTCGCATCAAGACTATGCTCAGCTTAAGAATTACTTCAATAAGCCCGCCTTTTATTCAACTGATTACCCGTTTCTGGTAAGTAAAGAGGGTAACTACCTAATCCATTTATACCGTGAGGGTCAAAAGTACCCAACCGAAAGGTTAAACAGAGTGTTTGCTGACCCAAACAAAGAAGGGTTTTTCGAATATTATCAGGAGGTTAGGAATGAAAGACACAAAATTATTGTTTATTTTAAAAAGATAGACTCTTATGATGCATTTATTGCAATCCCGGTTAACTTCTCGGAAATAACAGAGGACCTAAAGACTAATAGAATAATTTTATTGTTAATAATTTTTGCTGGTATAACTTTGTCTGCCATTGCAATTAATTACGCACTTCGCCCCGTTATAAAAACCATTTCAAAAATTAATTCGAGCCTCACAAGAATGGCAGAAGGGGACACTCCCCAAAAAATACAACATAGTACGAACGATGAGGTAGGGCAAATAGCCTCATCCCTTAACAAGCTTATTGCGGGGTTGAGCAGAACAGCGGAATTTGCCACGCAGATTGGGCAAAATAACCTCAATACTGAATATGCTCCTTTAGGGCCAAATGATGCTTTAGGAAACTCATTATTAAGCATGCGAGCTAATCTGAAGAAAGCCTCGTTGGAAGAGCAAGAACGCAAGCAGGAGGACCAACGCAGAAACTGGGTAAACTCCGGCCTGGCAAAATTTGGCGACATTTTAAGGCAAAATAATGATGAGCTTGAAGCCCTGTCGGATAATGTAACTCAGGAACTGGTCAACTACCTTAATGCGAACCAAGGCGGACTGTTTATCGTTAATGAAAACGAAGATAACGAACACGAACTCGAACTTCTATCAACCTTTGCATACAACCGGAAAAAATCAAAGAAAAAAACAATTCTGTTTGGCGAAGGGCTTGTTGGTAATTGTGCTGTTGAGAAGCAAACCATTTACCTAAAAGAAATTCCTGAAGATTATATTGAAATAACATCCGGGTTAGGAGAAGCTCCTCCTCGCACCCTGCTGATAGTTCCTCTAAAGTTGGAAGAAAAAGTTTTTGGTGTAATCGAATTAGCATCCTTCAACAACCTCTCTCAACATGAAATTGAATTTGTTGAAAAGATTGGTGAAAACATAGCCTCAACGTTATCAGCGGTTAAAAACAGCATTCGTACAACACAACTTCTTGAGCAATCGCAACAACAAAGAGAAGAGATGGCGGCACAAGAAGAGGAGATGAGGCAAAACATGGAAGAGATGCAAGCTACACAGGAAGAGATGGCACGTAAGACAATTGAAATGGAGGGCATTACTTCTGCAATTAACGAAGCACTCCTTTTCTGTGAACTCTCTGAATCGGGCAACTTCCAGTTTGCAAACCTAAACTTCCTTGAAAAATTTGGACACACTAAGGACAGTATTGAAGAGCTAACAATAAAAGAGTTTATTCATCCTGATGATACTACAACATTCAATGAGGCCTGGAACACGATTACCAAAGGAGAAACGTTTAAGGGTACATTAAAATGGCTGAATAAATATAACGAGGAGTTTTATACCCTGGCAAGCATTACACCAGCCTTTGATGAAAATAACGAGCTTTACAAAATATTCTATCTCGGACAGGACATAACAGACTCCAAAAATATTGAGCTTAAAGCGAGGCAGCAAGCCGAAGAGATAGAGCAGAATTTAATTAAACTCCAAGAAGAGCAAAAAATCACAAAACAACAAGAAGAGGAAATCGCCGCGCTACTTCAGGCCCTTGATAATACATGCCTTGTTACTGAAATAAGCCCAGAAGGAGAAATACTATTCATAAACAATAAGAACGTAGAAACTCTGGGCGATAGCAAAGACAAGATTGAAGGGAAGCTGCATCATGAACTTGATTTTGAAGCAAAAACAAAACCTGAAAAGTATAAAAAATTCTGGAACAGCATTCTGGAAGGCAATATTGAAAAAAGAGACTTCTCCCTAAACGTAAAAGGCAAAACTGTATGGATATCGGAACAATACACGCCAATACGTGATAAATCAGGAAAGGTTGTTAAAATAATCAACCTAGGTATAAACATAACTGAAAGCAAAGAGAAGGAGCTAATGCTACAAAAGCAGATTGACGAGTTAATGAATCAACTGCGTAAAAACAAATAAGCCTTATAATTAACATGGGTTACGAAATTGGCATAGTAGAAACAAGGAACATTATAAAAGCATTGCTGGAAACATACGGCTATGACTTTAGAGACTATGCGCTCACCTCTTTTAAACGTAGGCTTGAGGATATAATAACTAAAAATGGTCTTAAAGACTCCGAAGTTCTTATCTCAAGGTTACAAAGCAACAAATCATTCTTTGAGCAGTTTCTCAAGGACATTACCCCTGAAACCACAGAAATGTTCCGAGACCCATCGCTCTGGCGTGCCTTATATGATGATATTATACCAATAATAAGCAAAAGCACCTCTAAACCAAAAATTTGGGTAGCCTCCTTCGATTCAGGCGAAGAGCTCTTCTCGTTATGCATTCTTCTCAAAGAGATGAATTTACTCGAACACTTTAGTATCTTTGTTTCTGTTTTTAGCGACGAAACAATTAAGAAAATACAGGAGGGCAAAATTGATGCAAGGCAACTTGAGGTAAACGAAGCCAACTATGACAGAACCAAGTGTGAAGGCAAATATTCTAATTACTACTCATACGATGATAATGGATTCATTATATTAGACAAGGATCTTATAAAAGATGTGAAATTTATTAAGCAAGATACGCTTTACAACAACGCCCCATCAAGCATAAAACTTGCACTGTTCAGAAATCAAATTATTTATTTTAATACTATATTACAAGATAAAGCCATTAAATCAGTTCACGAGAGTTTATCGCCAGGAGGTTTTATGGTACTGGGAGCCAAAGAGACTTTAGAAAACACAAATTGTAGCGATAAGTTTACCGTAGTAAATGACGGTGAAAAAATTTACAAGAAAAAAACAGGTTAATCAGATAATGTATAAAGCGGTTATAATAGGTGGTTCGGCTGGTAGTTTTCAAGTAATTACCAGAATACTTAGTTCTTTGCCAAAGAACTTTCCACTACCTGTGCTTCTTAACCTTCATAGGTTAAAACATGTTAGAAGCGGATTTGTAGAGGCGCTTTCAATTAAATCAGCCATACCCGTAATTGAACCTTATGATAAAGACCAGATAAAACCAGGCAAAGCATACCTTGCTCCAGCAAACTATCATATGTTTATTGAGCTTGGAAACAAGATAGCGCTCTCAACCGAGCCGCCAGTTAACCATTCCAGGCCATCAATTGATTTAGCTTTTACAACTGCCGCTCAGGTTTACCGTGAAAAACTCATTGGCATTATTTTATCTGGAGCTAATAAAGATGGAGCTTATGGGTTAAAGAGAATAAAAGATTACAACGGAAAAACCATTGTTCAGGATCCTAGTGAATGTCAGGTAAAGACCATGACAGAATCATCGCTTAAACTTACTAAGGTTGATTACGTATATAAAACCGATGAAATTATTCGTTTTCTTCAAAGCATAAAACAAAATCAATAAATTTGGTGCCTTATGAGATTCTTCTCCAACAATTCCAGACTTAGTTACGGCATCCTTTTGGTTCTGCTGATTATAAGCGTATCAGGTGTTTTTTTTAGCCTACAAAATCAACTGGCACAGTACCAAACAAAAATACCAGTTTTGGCTATCATTTTGCTAGTTGCATCTGCTGCTATTGGCATACTTTTTTTTCAAATCATTATAACAGCCATTAATGCTTCAAATAGTAACAAGCAGCAGCTTGAGCAGCTAAAAAAGAGCATTCAAGAGAATCAGAAAAAACAGGATACTAAAAACGGTGAGAAGAAAAAAGATTCTACAAAACAGGAGATTAATTACAAGGCAGAGGCAGAAAAGTTAATCCCATCAGATGATTTTGAAGACCTTGAGGTCTTTACAGAAAAAATGCTCTCCAATATTGCAAAAGAACACGATATAGTTCAGGGCGTATTCTTTAAAAAAGAACCCAACAATTCAGAATTCTCCTTCTTAGCGTCATACGCTTTCTTTTCCGAAGAAACACCAAAAAACTTTGCTGAAGGAGAAACTCTTCCTGGACAGGTAGCAAAAAATAAGACAACCCTAAATCTCTCTGATGTCCCTGATGACTACATAACCATAGTTTCAGGTCTTGGAGAAGGGTCACCCAATCATCTTCTTCTGGTACCTTTTTTAAACTCCAGCAACGAGTGTGAAGGCGTACTAGAATTGGCATCGTTTAAACCCTTTGAGAAGGACAACGTAAAAGTATTTGAGGCATTGGGTCAGTTTTTCACAGAACATCTTTTAACAATTGGCAACAGTACAAAGGAATAGTATGATAACCCATAGTAAAACATCACCGGATATAATCAACAAGGCCGTAACCCAGAAGGTTATTATAGCCGCTACGGTTGGTTTGCTAATAGTTATTATTGCATGGGCACTGGAACTCTCTGCGCATGGAATTGCATTATCCATTTCCGGAGTAGCAAAGCTCCACGTAACCAACCCGGCCTTATGGATTATTGACATACTCCCCATTCTTTTTGGTTACATCACATATTTAAGCCTTAAAAAGCATCAAGAGAAGGTGTCGTTTCTTGAGGATGAAATAACCCAAAGAGATCAGGATATTAACAAGAATGCCCTTTTCGCAAAAACAATTGGCGAAGGCAACTACAACGCTCCTTTTCAAATAAGCGACGAAGACGATATTCTGGGTAAATCGCTACTTGTAATGCGCGACAACCTCCTAGAAAACAACAAGAAAGAGTCTGAACAAAGCTGGATTACAAAAGGGAAAGATGAAGTTTCATACATACTACGACTGCACAACAATATTGGAGAACTATCCTACGAAGTGCTTGTTAAGCTTATAAACTACATCAACATTATACAAGGAGCCCTATACATTTATGATGACGACAAGGAGAAACTAACCAACCTCGCAACCTACGCATACAATCGAAAGAAGTATATAAATCAAGAGTTTAAGATTGGGCAAGGCTTAATAGGCCAATGCGCCTACGAAAGGGATATTGTGTACCGCACAGAAATTCCCGAGGACTATGTTTCCATCACATCAGGAATACTTGGCGATAAAAAACCCAAGACCCTACTAATAGTACCACTCATTACCGATGAGAAGCTGCAAGGTGTAATTGAGTTTGCCTCGCTTGAAGATAGTATACCAGAGCTAACCATTCGTTTCCTAAGAGAAATGGGCGAGATTATTGCTCGCACCATATTTAACCTCCGCATAAATCAAAAAACTGAGCAGCTCCTTCATGAAGCTCAGCAAATGACTCAGGAACTAAAAGAGAACGAGGAGGAGCTAAGGCAGAATGCTGAGGAGATGAGGGCCACACACGAAGAGCTTGAAAAATCAAACATTCAGCTGGAATCAAAAATTCAGGAGGTTGAAAATGCCCAGAAACGAATCCATTCACTGCTTGAAAACGCATCTGAAATTATTTCAATATATAGCAGCAGCCTTAAATTAACCTACATAAGCCCATCGGTAACTAAAATACTCGGATACACACCCGATGAGATGATGAGCGGAAAAGATATTGATCGTCTTACCCGCAAAGGAGAGCAGGAACTTAACGGCATGTTCCAAAAACTGCTCGACTCGCCCAGAATACCCATTACCATCCAGTACACCTTTATGAAGAAGGATGGTACCAAGCTGTTTCTTGAGGTAACAGGGCGCAACCTACTTGATGACCCTGCAATAAATGGGATTATTCTTAACTCACAAGATATTACGGAGCGCAAGAGAGCTGAGAAGGAAGAGCGTATGCGTAGTAAGATGCAGGCACTATCAGAGAACTCACCCGATATGATTATGCGCCTCAACACCAGCGGTCAGTTCTTTTATGCAAACCCAATGGTTGAGAAGTATCTTGGCATACCAGTTAAGGAGCTAATTAACCAAACGCTAAACTCGGTTGAACTGAACGAAGTTCTGGCATCGTTCCTTAAAGAAACCATAAAAAGCATTAAAACCAGTAAGAGCAATGTTGAAGATGATCTTACCTTCTCCTCAAAAGTTGGCGACACGATAATGCATATATCTGCCATACCTGAGTTTAACGAAAACGAACTGGAGACCATACTTTTTGTTGGTCATGATATTACCGATGCAAAAAGAATTGAGCAGGAGATTCAGGATAAGAACCGAAAAATTACCGAAAGTATCAACTACGCGCAGCGTATCCAAACCTCAATTCTACCTAACAACAGAACTATTCGCCAGTACCTGCCCAAATCATTCATATACTACAAACCAAGAGATGTAGTAAGTGGAGATTTCCCATGGTTCTTCGTTAAGGAAGACTATGTATATATTGCAGCAGTTGACTGTACAGGCCACGGTGTTCCTGGCGCACTGCTATCGTTTATAGGCTACTTCATTCTAAACAACGTAGTTGACCACGATGTTAGCTACTCCGCATCGAAGATACTTGATGAACTCCATCATAACGTAAGAAAAACGCTAAAGCAAGATCGGATAGATGCCGATGCTCGCGATGGCATGGATATTGCACTCTGTAAAATTAACCTAAAAAAGAAGGAACTGCAGTATTCTGGGGCTCACAGGCCGCTTTACCTGCTTAGAGACAAGGAACTACACGAGTACAAGGGCGACAGGAAAGCCATAGGTGGAATACCACATCCCAAAAAGCCAGAGAAAGATTTCACCAACTACCAGATTGATATTAAGCAGGGCGATAAGATATTCTTCTTCTCCGATGGCATGCCCGACCAAATTGGAGGTGAAGACAAGAGAAAATACAGACCAGTACGCATCAGAGAGCTAATAGTAGAGAATCAGGAACTAACAATGCCAAAATTTAACGATTTATTTTCTAAAGACTTTGAAGAGTACATGGGAGATAACAAGCAGATTGACGATGTTCTCACTATAGGAATTGAATTCTAAATTGTTTATTATCGGTAAATTATTTAATTTTACAGGCTATGGATAAAAGAAATGTTAAAGGTTTTCTTGAGTTTGTTTACGACTTTTACAAGTCGATGAAAGCTCATGAAATCACTCTGGTGTATGAGGGTGAGATTACCCATCAAATCACCAAGGCCTTCACTTCCCTCACGGAGTCCAATATGGCAAAAGAGGAGGAGTCGAACCAGGTGCAAAAGAAGGTATTCCATGTTATGGTAGAGTGCCTTCAGAACATCAGTAAGCATGCCGACAGCTTCGGGTCAGACGACTTCCTGTTTGCAGGCCGAGGGATATTCATGGTGAGCAAGGGCGAAATTGAGTATCACGTTACCACGGGCAACGTAATTGAAAACTCCAAGATTGAGGAGCTCACAAAAATCCTCGATCACATTAATACCCTTGATAAAAATGGGCTTAAGGAGCTTTACAAAACGCAAATGAGAGAAGGAAGGCTCTCGGAGAAAGGAGGCGCAGGTTTAGGCTTTATCGATATTGCCAGAAAAACCGGTCGAAACCTGGAATACCACTTCCTGCCTATTGACGAGGAGACACACTTTTTTATTTTAACATCTACAATCACCAGAAACGAGTAAACAATTGACTTATGGAGACCATAAAGATTTTGGGTACTGACGATACCCCAACCGTAATTTTGGATGCAGAGAATGACATTTTCGAAATATCTGGTCGTTCGTTACCGGAGGATGTCACGGCTTTTTACGACCCAATACTAAACTGGCTCGATGAGTACGCTGCAAGCCCAAATGCAAAAACCATCTTCTCATTTAAGCTGGTGTACTTTAATACTGCCAGTTCAAAGCTACTCCTGGATATTCTTATGAAGCTCGAAGAGATGCATGAGGATGGGAAGGAAGTTCTGATTAACTGGTACTACCCTGAGGATGACGAAGATATGCAGGAGGCCGGTGAAGAGTATGCAGATATTGTTGATGTTCCTTTTGAGCAGATAAGCTATACTCTTAGTTAAGAGAAATAATGCTACTCCAACTTTAACAAGTTAACCTAAGCAATGAGTGAAGAAATTCTCAAGGCTTTAATGCAGCTCTTTGCAATTATTGCAAAGCAGGACGAAGGTGTTGAGTCCAACGAACGCGAGTACGTTGTCAACTTCTTGTTGCAGCAGGTTAACGATGAGGCTGTTGGAGAATATATTGATCTTTTTGACCAGCATGCCGGGCTAAAACAGGATAAAGAAAACGGGGAGGCGGATGGGAAGCCTAAAAAGGTCAAGCTAACCTCGGTTAAAGACTCAGTTAAGATTTTGGGTATATGCAAAAAAATTAACAAAACCCTAACCCAGAAACAGAAGGTTGTTGTACTGGTTCGCCTCTTTGAGCTGGTTAATGCCGATAGAAAATTCACCGAGCAACGTATGGCTATTATTAATACGGTGGCCGACGTATTTAAGCTTACCAAAGAAGAATTTACCGATATCGAAAACTTCGTCATAAACAATGACCCGAAGGATCTTGATTACCCCAGCATACTTACCATACACGATAACGAGGACAAGGGAGAGCATTGCAAGCACATTCCAACCGAAGCCCTCGATGGGCACCTATACATACTTCAGATAAAAAGCGAAGACCTATACTTCCTGAGGTACACCGGTAACGAGGAAATTTTCCTTAATGGTCTTCCAATCAACAAAAAAAGGATATACCTGTTTGCCAATGGCAGCTCCATTAAACTTCCCAAAGGTAAACCCATATACTACACCGATGTTGTGGCACATTACCTTGCCGACGATACTAGCATACGCATATCGTACGAGGTAGAAGATGTTGGGTTTAAATTTAAAAGTGGCGACATAGGCTTACGCAATATCAACTTTGCCGAGGAGCAAGGCAAGCTCATTGGCATAATGGGAGCTAGCGGTGCAGGAAAAACCACCCTACTAAATGTATTGGCAGGCATTGAGGTGCCCACAACAGGGAAAGTTACCATAAACGGAATTGACCTGCATCATGAAAAGGAGAACCTTGAAGGAGTTATTGGCGTAATACCTCAGGACGATCTTCTTATTGAGGAACTCACCGTATTCCAAAACCTTTATTACAATGCCAAGCTCTGCTTTAAGGATAAATCTGAGGAAGAACTTACCCAACTCGTTGACAAAACGCTTCAGAACCTAGGTCTCTACGAACGTAAAAATTTAAAAGTAGGCTCACCTCTTAACAAAATGATTTCCGGAGGGCAAAGAAAAAGGCTGAACATTGCGCTTGAGCTAATTCGCGAACCCGCCATCCTTTTTGTCGATGAACCAACATCTGGCCTATCGTCCAGGGACTCGGAAAACGTGATGGACCTTCTTCGAGAGCTTACGCTTAAGGGAAAACTCATCTTTGTAGTAATTCACCAGCCATCGTCAGACATATATAAGATGTTTGACAATATGATGATTCTTGATACGGGTGGATACATGATATACTACGGCAACCCCGTTGAAGCGGTGATGTACTTTAAGCGCATCGACATGCAGATTAACAGCGATCAGGGGGAATGCCCAACCTGCGGTAATGTTAATCCTGAACTTATATTCAATATCATTGAAGCGAAGGTGGTGGATGAGTTTGGTCGCTACACCCCAACCCGAAAAATATCCCCCCCCAAATGGGAGGATCATTTTAGTGAGAATATTAAGCTGAAAAGTGTACCAAGAGAAACGGAGCCACCGCCAAAATCGCTAAATATCCCATCAAAACTTAAGCAGTTCTTCATATATACCACCCGCGATTTTCTCTCAAAGGTAAGCAACACGCAGTATATCGTACTTAACATGCTTGAAACACCCATTCTGGGTTTCATCCTCGCATTTGTTATTCGATATATAGCAGATCCGAATTCTGATGTTTACATTTTTAGGGAGAACGAGAATATCCCCATTTACATATTTATGGCGCTTATTGTTGCCCTGTTCATTGGATTAACAGTGAGCGCCGAGGAGATTTTCCGCGACAGGAAAATTCTTAAACGCGAAGCGTTCCTAAACTTGAGCCGCGCATCGTACCTGTTTAGCAAGATATTTATTCTGGTTGTACTCTCGGCAATCCAGTGCATAACATTTGTGCTTATTGCCAATGGAATACTCCAACTCAGAGGTATGAATTTTGAGTACTGGCTGGTGCTTTTCTCTACTGCCGTTTTTGCTAATCTTTTAGGCTTAAACATTTCTGCAACATTCAACTCTGCCGTTACCATATATATTGTAATCCCCCTGCTAATGATCCCCATGATGGTGCTTTCCGGAGCAATGTTTAGCTTTGAGAAGTTAAACCGCGCCGTTGGAAGTTTTGGCAGAGTGCCACTAATTGCAGAGTTTATGGTTACAAAATGGGGCTATGAGGCGCTAGTTGTACACCAATTTAAGAATAACGATTTCCATAAGACCTTCTACGATATAGAGAAGGTGGAGCGAAACGCCGACTACAAAACTGTATATTACATTCCAGAGTTGGAAAAAATTCTTGATGAATGCTACGAACATATTAATAGCAATGAACAAAACGATGAGGCAACTGAAGAGTTTAAGGAGAACCTTCTAGTTCTCAGGAATTCACTATTTAACGAGGCTAACTATCTGGTTCCAGCTATTCCCTACAGATATATGGACAACCTCAATTCGAATGATTTCGACCAGGAGGTTTACTTTGGCACTATTGATTACCTTCAGCAGCTTAAAGAGCATTACAATAAAATATTCCAAACGGCCAACAGTAAACGCGACAAGCTAATAACACACCTTGTAGAAACAAATCCTAAACTGTACGAAGCTAAACGTAGAGCTTACCACAATGAAAGTATAGCCGATTTGGCCATGAAGATTTTTGAAAAAAACAAGATACTACAATACAAGGGAGAACTAGTTCAACAGTACGATCCCATATACAGGGATCCTATACCAAATCATCAACTCGATTTCAGATCACACTTCCTGGCTCCAAGAAAATACTTTTTGGGTAGCTACTACGACACATTTTGGTTCAATGTTTGCTTTATATGGTTTATGAGCATCATACTATACTTCATGCTTTATTTTGAAGTAATTAAAAAGTCGATTGAATTTTTAGGTAAAATTAAGGTGCCTATACCCAGAAAAAAATAATTTTTTATATCTTTACTTTTTGAAGAGTGAGATAATACAACATTACATTTAATCGTTTTTAAATATGCTTAGAATCACAACTCTCATCCTCATTACTACACTGCTCGTTTCATCGTGTCGTTTTTTTGACTCGGACAGGGACGAAACTAGCGGAGAATTTGACATCCCAGATGAACTCCTAGATGATCAACCTCTGGAAATTGCAGCGGAAGTTATTGACGATATGATTCAGAATGTATCCTCTCCTGTTGAAACTGCAGCCATGATCAAGGGTCTTAACATGCCCTTCAACAAAGATTACCTAGCAAGCACAAAAAAGGAGAACAACCTGAACACCAACTTCGAAAAAGCTATTGGTCTAGGAATTTATGGGGCAGACCTAGGTTATATTAACATGTACGAAAGGACATCTCTTGTTATTAACTATATTTCAACAATTAAATCCTTAGCGGATGGTATTCAGGTTGGTCAATTTTTCGACTTCAGTACCCTTAGTAGAATTGCAACCAATAGAGAGAACCTTGACTCCCTAATGCTTATCTCACAGCAAAGTTTCAACCGCATTGATGGCTACCTTCGCGAAACAAACCGTTCACACCTTAGCGTGCTAATAATTGCTGGGGTATGGATTGAAGGGCTCTACCTTTCTACCCGGGTGGCGCAAGATGCAAACCATCCCAGAATTAACGAAACCATTGGGGAGCAAAAGATGATTATGAATCACCTAATGATTTTGCTTGATAACTACAAACGCGACCCTAAAATAGCAGATCTAATTAAGGATTTTGAACAAATTCAGGGCCTATACAAGGATGTAAAGATAACGTATGAGTATGCTGATCCTGTTCAAGTAGTTAAAGATGGGGTGCTCACCTTTGAACAAAAGGATACTCAAAACATTGAAATGTCAGAAGAAACCTTGAATAGCATCATAATTAAGGTACGGGAAATTAGAAATAAGCTGCTTAATGGGTAAAACTCTAGAAAAACTTTGAATTATGAAAAATACTTGCCTTATTCTTTTACTATCAGTTCTTATTGCGGGGTTCTCAACAAAGCTATCCGCACAAACGGAAGATGATCTGGTTGAAATCTGTGGAATGATCGCAGGCGATGCCACCTTTTTAAAAGACTTTACAATTCGACTAGATGCAGGCGACCCTCCTCCCACGCAAAGATTTTCTGTTATTCTTAAAAAGGGGATTAAGTATCGCTTCTCTGTTTGTAACTCAAAAGATTATGAAGGGAAAGTAGTTCTTGAACTATTTGATAACAACAGATTATTAGCAACCACCCATATTGTTGCCACAGGAAAAGACCACCCTTCCATTGACTATGTTTGCACAAAAACAGGGGCATACCACCTATTCTTTAAATTTAGGGATGGGAAACCAGGTTTAGCTGTTGGACTGCTATCATTGGTGGATACAATGTAACTACCTGCACTTTAAAAAATCATAAATAAAGGGAAGCATCGGTAATGCTTCCCTTTATTTATGCCAAATCGCACTTAACAAAAAAGGGGAGGCTAAAATTCAGCCTCCCCTTTTTGCTCCTCATCTAGGACTTGAACCTAGGACCCCCTGATTAACAGTCAGGTGCTCTAACCAACTGAGCTAATGAGGAATGGTTTTTGCAAAAATATTTCCTTTTTTGCGAGTGCAAATATAGATGATAATATTTTATCGGCAAAATATTTTTAACGATTTTTACTCATTAAAAAATGTAGATATAAATCATAGGAAAGAAGAGGTAAAAAAATTACTTTTACAAAAAAATTTGAATAATGAAAGTTATTGGTATTGGCAATGCGCTGGTTGATATAATGACCAGTTTAGAGAATGATGACCTGCTTGAGATTCTTAACCTCCCTAAAGGCAGCATGCAAATAGTTGACGACGAAACCATTGAAAAGGCTATAGAGCAAACAATAGGTCTAAAGCAAACACTTGCTTCAGGTGGAAGCGCAGCAAACACAATAAACGGCCTAGCGAACCTTGGTGTTGTAACCGGATTTATTGGTAAGGTTGGTAAGGATGAAATGGGCGACTTTTTTAATAAGGACATGACCACAACGGGAATTAGCCCTAGCCTCCTCATTGGAACAGCAGCTTCGGGGAGAGCGCTTGCACTGGTTTCTACTGACTCGGAGCGGACCTTTGCTGTAAACCTGGGAGCAGCAATTGAGATGCTTGACTCAGACATTGAGGAGTCATCATTTCAGGGCTACAACTTCTTACATATTGAAGGCTACTTGGTACAAAACCATGCATTAATTGAGAAATCAATTAAAACCGCGAAACAGGCAGGGCTAAAAATATCATTAGACCTAGCCAGCTACAACGTGGTAGAAGCAAACCTTGAATTTCTTAAGCGCATAGTTAGCGAATATGTAGATGTGGTATTTGCCAACGAGGATGAAGCAAAAGCTTTCACGGGAAAATCTCCGGAGCAGGCATTGGTAGAGATTTCTAAAATGGTTGATATTGCGGTTGTAAAAATCGGAGCCGAAGGTTCTTTAATAAAATCAGGCGAAGAGGTTGTGAAGATGGGAGTTATTAACGTAAATGCCATTGACTCAACAGGTGCTGGCGACCTTTTCGCCGCAGGGTTTATATATGGCCTCACAAAGAATTTAACCCTAAAGCAATGTGCTGAGATTGGAGCAATCTTATCGGGTAAAGTAATTGAAGTAATTGGTCCAAAGATGGACGCTGAAAGATGGGACACGATTAGGAGTATGGTAGATAAAATTGTGAATGGAGATGTAATTATTAAGTAAGGGTATCTTAGTTTGGGTTCACAAAATAAGTATATTCAATGATAATCAATATTATGGGGAGAATTTATGCTGATACTATAAACCAACATAAGTTTCTCCTCATATAAGTTACAATGTTTTTTTAAGACCTTACAAAAGATAAAAAATGAACTTATCACTTTGATTATGTAAAATGAATAATCAGATAAACCAAATAAAAGAACTACTCTACAGACAGTATCCTCAAAATTTTATAATACAAAAACCCATCTGGGGCGCAATAGCGTTTATTGCCATTCTTTTCTTATTTGCCATTACTTACCAACCGCTTCAAATACACGAGGCTCGCTCCTTCAGTTTTAGTCTTACTGTTTTATTATACGGCCTGTTAATATCAATATGCGTATTTATTGTGGCTGTTATTATAAAAAAGACAAGCTGCTTCTCAAAAAATAAACGCTGGACCGTTTCAAAAGAACTATTCTCAATTTTAATTATTTTAACAAGTATTGGGCTCTCTGCATATTCTGCTGGGTTTCTAATCGAAGATCAAGGTGAGCGCTTGAATATGAGTACCTTCCTCGACTCTTTTATTCGCTCAGTACTAATCGGTGTTGTACCTGTGGTTATACCATCCTTAGTGAATATACGCTTTGCTTTTACCCCGGAAATATTTCAAGAATATAAAGTTAACAGCCAAAGCAGACAGAAAGAAACGAACGAGAAATTGATTCAGATTAAATCAAAGGCCAAAAAGGAAGAGTTGAGTTTCCTGAAAAATGAGTTTATTTATGCCGAATCGAAAGGGAACTATGTGATTTTTCATCTCATCAGGCAGGAAAGAGAGTTTAAGGTAACAATCAGGAATTCAATTAGTGATATTGAACAGCAGCTTGATTCTATTCCTCACTTTATGAGAACTCACAGAGCTTTTATAGTAAATTTGGGTAAAGTAATATCAAAAAAAGGTAATTCTCTGGGGTACCATCTTAAGCTTCAAGATAGCAGTAGCATTATTCCCGTTTCACGCCAGAATGTTAAAAAGTTTGATGAACTTAGCCAACAGTTCCTTCTATCCATTCATCACTAAAATTTACATTTCATACCATTTTTATAAAATCTACTTTCCGCTGGTAACAAACCCTTGCTGTATAAACCAATAGCTTGGTTACCTTCTTATATCTTCCTCCATTTGCATTGTTAATCTTAAAATTCAATGCGATGAAAAATTCAAAAAATCTTCAAGAAAGGATCTTCAAGAATGCAAAAATTCTATTCATCTCTGCATCATTTATTTGCTCTCCCATGCTTTACGCGCAGATGGATTGTACAATTACGGGAATTGTTATTGAAGAGGAAAGCAACCAACCTGTTCCGTATGCAACAGTGGGACTAATGGCTGAATCAGATGGGGCTAATCTCTTAATTACAGGAACTATTGCTGATGAGAATGGTAAGTTTAACATTAGACCTTTAGCAAAAGGGAAATATACACTTCAGGCATCATCGGTAGGATATAAAAAAACTACGAAAAGAATTAACATTGTTAACTCAGGTAATTACGATGCTGGAACTATTTACGTAAAAGATTCAGTACAACTTTTAGACCAAGTTGTTCTGGTTGGAGAACGCATTAAAGGGAAAATCGAAAATGACAGAACCATCTTTTTTATTAATAAAAGAATTCTTTCTGCATCGGGCAATACGCCCAAGTTACTTCGGCATGTACCCGGCGTACAAGTTGACCTAAAGCAGAACTTGTCGCTTGAGGGCAGCAGGGCCATCCTGCTTTTTGTAAACGGTAAAGAGCGTGATATGAGTTTTATAAAACAATTAAACCCATCTCATATAGACCGGGTTGAGATTATGAATACGCCACCCTCAAGCTACGATGGGAATGCGTCGGGGGTAATAAATATTGTATTAAAAAAGGAGAAAGATGCTGGTTTCAGCGGACAATTCTTTACCGAAATACCAACATCGAAATCTATTGTATATTCATTTCCTAATTATAGCTTACACTATGGATTTAAAAAGCTAAACCTTTACACTTCATATAATGGAGAAATTAACTTTGAAAACATTGACGAGACCTATAAATGGGAAATAAGGAATACTTGGGAAACGTTAGATATTACATCGGTTGAACAGATAAAGCAAAAGAACCTCTCGCATAAGTTTCATTATGGATTTGATTACCAAGCAACATCCCAAGATATTATAAACTACTATGGTTCAATAAATCCCTACTCCTACGAACAAGATGGAAAAGTATATATGGATATTGTTGGAAACATGAACCAAATCTGGAATAGCACTAAAGAAGAGACAGATCAAAACCTGAATGTTTTCAACTCATTGTACTACAGGCACCTGTTTGAAAAAAAGGGAAGCGAAATAACTTTTGATATCAGCAACTCACTCCTTAAAGCCAACAATTCAACAGTTTACATAAATGACAATAATGATGAAGAAGTCTCTATACTTAACTCAGAAAAACCTGAACAGGTTGCTACAAGTTTAAAAATAGATTACTCTAACCCAATAGGTGAGAATTTCACTATGAATACTGGAGTAAAAGCAGGGGTAAAGTCAATGCATAACAAATCGGTAAGTAGCTTCGGTTATAATGAGCAGCTATTTGCACTATATAGTACCTTTCATTATAAGAGAACAAGGTATAATATTAACCTTGGGGTTAGGACTGAATATGTAGATACTGAACTGAATAATGATTTTAACAAACCTGAACTCTCCGTTTTACCTTACATAACCTTTAAATATAAACTTAATACAAAGCAAAATATTCTGCTCTCATACAGGCGCTCAGTTAACAGACCTAACGTATTTCAGCTAAATCCATACATTTACATGGATAATCCATACTCAATACGCAAAGGGAATCCTTTTCTTGAACCCGAATTTACGCACCGAATTTATGCAGAGCATTCCATCCGTTTCAATGTCAGCTATGTTTCAACACGACTTTTTTATGAAAATATGAACAATGCCATTAATAACCTCACATTTCTGAACGAAAGCAATATCTTTGAAACGCAGCAACATAACCTTGGGAGTATTTATCAACTTGGAATGCAATTTTTAGGTTCCCTTAAATTTGGTTCACTCACTTTAAGTCCATCAATCCGATTTTACAACCAGTTAACTAACGGGAATAGCCTTGCTAAGCATTATAACATTGAAAAAAGAACTAATTGGGTGATTGATGCTGGCTTCTCATCGGTGCTCTCTTTAAAGAACGATTTTGCACTCTCAGGGACCTTCCAATACTCAACAGTAAAATATAAGATACAAGGGAATGCTTTTTGTGATGCTCTTTACTTCTTATCGTTAGATAAAACTTTTAAAAACAATGTCAAGGTGGGTGTAATGGCAGCGCTTCCATTTGCCAAAACTTTTATTTACCAAGGTTCAGAAATTGAAGCACAGAATTTCACGAGCAGTTACCGCGGAAATCTAAAGCTCCCAACAGTCCCAATAATGTTTCGTTTAAGCTATCAATTTCAAACTGGGAAAGAGAAAAAATTAATAAACAGGGATAAGGGAAATGTTCCTAAAAGGGTAAAATCGGGGTTTTAAGCAGCATTAAGTGAATGTAACTGTAAAAAAGGTAATAACTACAATACGTTAAACCTCAAAATAGCAGCATTGGGGAGGAATGCGTGGGTATCAAAAAATTACGAGGCAAAAAAAAACAGCACAATCTGAAAACAAGACATTTAGTAATCACATACAATTGCAATGCTGAAAAATATCTAAAAATTTATCCAGTAACGCCAGGGGATTTTTGCCCAGTAATCACCAGCGTAATCTATTCCAATTCTTGGACCTGTAAAAACTTGATACTTCTGGTTTGCCGGTTCAACCCAAACCCTCTGTGAGCTTACTAATAACTCGCCATTAAAACTTTTATCAATATTTAAACCCTTTGTTAACTTACCCGGACCATCAAACACATCCAGACCTCTAATTAATACAGCCTGAGGATTTCCCTCCCCTCCCGTAACAATATTCATCATCCAGTGGATTCCATATATTAGATATATATATAAGCAACCCCCTTTGGCGAACATCATCTCCGTTCTTTTTGTTCTGCCTTTGCAAGCATGACAAGCTAAATCATCCTCGCCCCTGTAAACCTCTACCTCAGTAATAATGTGCCTGCTCATATTCCCATTCTCTGTTCTTCTTACTAAAACATTCCCCAGTAAATCTGGAGCAACATCCAAAACATCACGGGTAAAAAATTTTTCATCAATTCTTTGGGGCATACCAATCCTCTGATTTAACATTAGGTTTTGAAGAGCCAAAAACAAAGATTCCATAAAACAACCCAACCATTGAAACGCCTATGTGAGTTTGAAAAGTATCCTCATTAAGCATCGATAATGTTAGGATGCCAAAAACTATAATTGTTATAAAATCTAACTTCTTTCGCAACAAGTAAATTGGCAAAAACCAGCCAAATGCAAACAGGAGCAGCCCCAGAAAACCAACCTGCACCCAATGGGTTAAAAACTGATTATGTGAAAGGTACCAGAAATCCTCAGAGATATTCACATCATTAGTCCGATAATAGCTTGTAAACGCATCATTTAAATCGCCTGTTCCAACACCAAACCAAAAGTTATTTTTTATAATTCCTATGGCAATATCAATAAATACTATACGTTGCACAACGGAACTTCCGCTAACCTTACCAAAGGAAAGATACTGGTCAACCTCCCAAAGAACCTGATACAATCTAGGGTAAACGCCCAGCTTATGATCTTTGTAAACAACGCTAGTCACTCCGTCCTCAATCAACCTAATATCAGTGGTATCAAGTTTCCAAACACCGGCAGAATCCTTTTTAAATCCTTTTGATGTCATGTATCTAATTAAGGTGCTGTAAAGGGGTTGACTAAGTCTGTCGTTTCCATCAAAAGTTAATTTACTCCTTCTGTTCCACTCCTGCTCTAACTCTTCCCAGCATACATTTATCCAAACCAGGTTACCGTTTTCGTACTGTTTAGGGTTTTTATGGTGGGCGTACTTGTTCCCATTAACAGTATATTTAGGTAAGGTATCAACTGCAACATCCTCTCTATTTGAGAAATAATCAATCGTTTTACTGTATATATAAAAGGGTGGAAAAAAGGATAAGATAACAATAAGGAGTATGAAAGACCATTTCAAGTACTTTATATTGATCCTTAGCACGAGCGCTACTGCAAAAACCCATGCTACAAACATTAATAACACCATCCCTGTTAATGACTGAAGCACGAAAATGAAAAATATTAACCATAAGGCTAAAACCACATAAGCACCAGCAACAAACTTTCTCTTTTCCTTCATAGCATACCAAAGTAATAAAGCTATGGCAATACTTATCATGATTGCATATCGAATATGTGATATAAATGGGGAGATTTCGCGAACGTTACTGCTCCCAAGCGAGAAATTTTGCACGTAGATAACAAAACTTATCGCTGTAGCAACAAATACTGAAAAGCAAAATAAGGATATAATGTACTGGCGCTCCTCACTTGATAACGGCGGCGATGTTGCAAAAATTAAAGGAACAATTAACAATGGTAGCTTCAATCTTAAATCCGCAAGAGCATAATCAATATTATCTGAATAGAACAACCCAAATATGAGAGCAAGATAGATTAGGAGAAAAATAAGTATAGCAGGTGTACTTTTTATGTTCTTCCAATACAACCAGCTGCCTTCAATAAGCCAATTTGCAGTAAGCAGTATCAAAGAGAGGGTTAACGTAAAGCGAGAAAATGGAAGGCTAACAAGGCAAAGCCCAATGGCTAATAAGAAAATGTATCTATGAATTCGTTCCTTTAGCATGGTATCCACGGTAAACAAAATATTGTGCGTAAAAATAAGCAATGCAAAATAAAAATCTCTAGAAAACAAAAATATCAAAAGAATTTTGATAGGAAAATTTTGAAAACTCTTCCATAAAATAAAAATTAATTCCCTGTTTATGTTGCAGTTTAAATAAAATGCTGTATTTTTGCAACCCGCTTATTATATACGTTTGGATCACGTAAAAGAAAAGGTATTAACTTAAAACAGAGGAGTTTATAACGTGAACACACTTAGTTACAAAACAGTTTCAGCCAACGACGCCACGGTAAATAAAGAGTGGATAGTTGTTGATGCTACGAACGAAGTATTGGGCCGTCTGGCTAGTAAAGTTGCAAAGCTTATTAGAGGCAAGCACAAGCCCAACTACACCCCACATGTCGACTGCGGTGACAATGTAATTGTTATTAATGCAGAAAAAGTACGACTAACGGGTAACAAGCTAACCGAGAAGCTTTACTACCACCACACTGGGTATCCAGGTGGTAAGCGTAGTGCAACTCCAAAAGACTGGCTACTTCGCAAGCCCACTGCAGTTGTTGAACACGCAGTAAAAGGGATGCTACCAAAAAATCGTTTGGGTTCTAAGCTCTATGGCAACCTACATGTTTACGCAGGGCCAGAGCACAAGCACGAAGCGCAAAAACCAAAAGAATTAAAGTTAAATTCAATTAAATAGAAATTATGCAGGTATTCAATGCAACGGGGAGAAGAAAAAATGCTGTAGCACGCGTTTACCTTCAAGAAGGTAAAGGGAATATCACCATAAATGGTAAAGATCTAAAGGAATATTTCCCTTCGGAACTTATGCAGTACGTGGTAAAACAACCTCTCGAAGTTCTTAACATACTAGGTAGCTACGATATTAAGGCTAACCTTGATGGCGGTGGAGTAAAAGGACAAGCAGAAGCACTTCGTCTTGGTGTATCACGCGCTCTTGTTGAGATAAACCCCGAAAATAAAACACTCCTTAAGTCGAATGGTTTTATGACACGTGACCCACGCGAAGTGGAACGTAAGAAGCCAGGGCAACCTAAGGCAAGGAAGAAATTCCAGTTCAGCAAGCGTTAATATTTATCAATCTTTGGCAAACAGCTTTCGCTGTAAATTGCTTGGACTTTCGAACACGAAACTACCAGGTGATTGCCACATTTTATTTACAAACTAAAACATTTAAAATGCCAAGAACAGATTTTAAAGAATTGCTAGATGCAGGTGTTCATTTTGGTCACCTAAAACGTAAATGGAATCCAAAAATGGCTCCATACATTTTTATGGAGCGTAACGGGATTCACATTATCGATCTTCAAAAAACAGCCGTTAAGATAGACGAGGCTGCTTCGGCCCTGAAGCAAATTGCTAAATCAGGCAAAAAAATTCTTTTTGTTGCCACAAAAAAGCAAGCTAAAGACATTGTTGCCGAGAGAATTAAGCAGATTAACATGCCATACGTTACCGAGCGCTGGCCAGGTGGGATGCTAACCAACTTTCCTACCATTCGCAAGGCTGTAAAGAAGATGGTCTCTATTGATAAGATGTTTTCTGAGGGATCTTTTACTAACCTATCAAAACGCGAACGCCTTCAAATTACCCGTCAAAGAGCAAAGCTGGAAAAATTGCTGGGCTCAATTGCTGACTTAAACAGATTACCTGCAGCCCTTTTTGTTATTGACGTACAGAAAGAGTACATCGCCGTAAGAGAAGCAAAAAAATTGAATATCCCGGTATTTGCAATGGTTGATACCTGCTGTGATCCAACTCCAATCGACTTTGTTATACCATCAAACGACGATGCATCTAAATCTATATCACTTGTAATTGACAAAATGGCAAAAGCCATTGAGGAAGGGTTAGACGAAAGAAAGAACGAGAAGGATAAAGAGAAGGATGCTCCCAAAGGAAGCGATGAGGGTAAGGAAAAAACAACACGCACCAGGGCTAGGAAAACTACAGCTAAAGCAGCAAAAGCTCCTGAAAAAACCGTAGAGAAGAAGGAAGAGCCTACAAAGGTAGAGGCAAAAAAGGAAGAGCCTTCGAAGGAAGAACCTGCTGAAACAAAAGGTGCTGAAGAAAAGAACTAGTCAACAGTTAGTGATAACTTAATAAAAATCAACAATATGTCCGAAGTAAAAACAGCAGATATAGCTAAACTCAGAAAGATTACCGGAGCAGGTATGATGGATTGCAAGAAAGCTCTGGTAGAATCTAACGGCGATTTAGATAAAGCAATTGAATTCATTAGAGAGCGTGGCAAGGCAATTGCGAATAAGCGTGCCGATCGCGAAGCAGGTGAAGGCGCTGCCCTTGCTGCAACCACTGCCGATGGTAAATTTGGTGCCATTGTTGTACTGAATTGCGAAACCGACTTTGTAGCCAAAAACGACGATTTTGTTGGACTAACAAACAAAATTCTTGACGCAGCTCTTGAGAATGCTCCTACCGATCTTGATGCTTTAAAAGCAATTGAAATTGATGGCAGAAAAATTCAAGACCTTGTGCTTGACCAATCAGGCATTACAGGTGAGAAGTTCGAACTATCTTTCTACGAAAAGATTAATGGCGAAAAAGTTATTGGATATATCCACCCTGGAAATAAGCTTGCAACATTAGTTGCATTTAATCAGGCTGATGTTGATGAGCAAGTAGCCAAAGACGTTGCCATGCAGGTAGCTGCCATGAACCCAGTTGCCGTTGATGCAGATGATGTTCCTGAGAACATCAAGAAGCAGGAGTATGAGATTGGACGTGAGCAGGCTCGCCAAGAAGGGAAACCTGAAAACATCCTTGATAAAATTGCTCAAGGTAAACTTCAGAAGTTTTACAAGGAGAGCACCCTAATGAATCAGGATTTTATTAAGGACGGTAAGATGAAAGTTGCGGATTACTTAAAAAGCGCTAATAAAGATCTTAAAGTACTTGGATTTAAAAGAGTATCTCTTAACGCATAGAGTAGAATTACTCACTTCAAAAAAAGCTGCCTAATTAGGTGGCTTTTTTTATGCGCTAAATGCTCGGTTTGCACTTCTTCCATTTTTCATCTATTTTAGTTCGATATTTTACTGGTTCCTAAATTAACTTACATTATGCTATTAAGAAAATCATTAATCCTTTCATCGCTTATTTGCCTTTGCTTTTCGGTCTTTAGCCAAACAAGTCCAGAGATTGTATTCTCAGAATACAGAACGCCGCCCTCCGATACTACATGGAATGCCCCTTACGAGGTACTTAGAAATGGTAACTTTGAAAAGGCTGATAGCCTCTATCATGAGCATCAGGAGATTCGGCTAGAAAACAGCGATTTTGAAAACTACCTTTTTGTGGCCAACGAATACTCATACTGGCTCTACATGGAGAGGAAGAGAGGCGAAGCAGAAAGCATTCTCAGCACAGCCATTGAAACCGCCAAAGGGAATATCCCAGTTGGCCATATTGAAATGCTGATTTCAAACTATAACATGGCAATATTAGCTGAAGATATTCAGCAGAAAATAAACTGGTATAAGAAATTTCTTGGCAATTACTCGCCAAGCAAATATCAACGCTTTGGGTTTATCATTAACCGAGATATTGGTTCGCGATACTACAAAATTGGGGAATACACCAAGGCCTGGGAACATTGGGATGCTTGTCAAAACGAATTTGATGTTGACTCTACTTCCCTTTCAGACCTCTATACAGTAATTGGGTCCGAAATTGCCAGTCATGACCCCGAAATAGCCATAGAGTACCTTTTAAGAGCTAAGGATATTATTAAGGGAAAGGACAAGTATTTAAGCGACCTAATTATGCTTCATGCAAATATTGGCCGCTACTACTTGCAAAATTCTGATTATGAAAACGCCTTTAAGCACAGTAAAAAATCCAATGAGCTGCTACTTCAGAATCAGGATTTAAGCGACTTTAAATTTCTTAACAGGCATACACGATACACAACAATTATTGAATCGTTAATTAGGCTGGGTGAATATGAGAAAGCCAGTGATTATCTTAAAGAAATGAGAGAAGAAATTCCTGGTTTCCCAAATCCGGCTGTATCTGAAGGCCTGGCCGTATATTACGAGAGCATGATGTACAGGATGCAGGAGAATTACGACGAGGCCCTTTCGCATCTTGAGACTTTTAATCAAATGTATCTTGATATTGTAGGAACCCCCTTATCGCCATACCTGGTAAACTACTACCTTGACAAAGCAGATGTGCTGGCTGCAAAAGGGCAGTATAACGAAGCGATTTCCTACTATGAGAAAACCCTAATATCAATTGCTGCAAATGAGTACACAACAATAGATGATGATTTAAAACTTTTGCCCCCTGAAAACTTTCAGAAGCTCTATCTACCCTATTTACGAGATATAATAATAGAAATGCTTGAAAGCTACAGATTGCTGGCACAAGATAGCCCAGATGATGAAATAGCTGAAACAATTTTACAGCTGGTAAACTACGTCAACACTATTATTAAATACCATTTTAGTGGAATTGCCGATGAACGTTTGTTAATGGAAACAAGCAAACACCTGAAAGAAACATCGTACTACGGTCTTTTCGCCTCTTATCATCTTTCAAAATACAATGCAACATACATTGATACGGCATTCATCTATTCAGATAGTCCCAGAACATTCAACCTAAACTTTCAGAAACAGATTGCAAATCATTATGCAACCCATGAAAACAGCGGCATCTTAAAAGATATTAGCGAACTTTCTGTTGAGATTTCAAACCTTGAGAATGAAACGAGCAATGCCGTTCAAAATGAAAGACTCTTTAAGCTTAAATCGGCTCTATACCGTGCCAAAGTTAACCTAACTGATGATTACCAATCAGCTATTGAGTTTATGGATAATCGGGGAGTAAATGAGCAGGTTAAATCGCAAATCGAAAGTAGCGATGCAATAATTCAGTACTTTGCAAAAGGCGATTCAATTTTCGTTATTTGTTACACTAAGGATAATTCAACGATACGCTCAGTATCTTTCAATGATTTTTCTCAGAGCATAAGGCTATTTACGCGCGATATAAAAACTGGAGCGGATGCCAAGGTATCACAAAAACTCTTTTACAATAAGCTAATATCTCCCATTGAAAGTCAATTAAAAGGAGTAAGCGATCTGCATATTTTAGCTGACGATAAGCTTATGGAGATACCTTTTGAAATGTTTATGAACAAGTCTGGTGAACTCCTAATCAGCAATCACAGCATTTCATACTACTACTCAGCTAAAGGGTTTGAGAAAACCCCAAGGGTAATGGAGATGAATATTCTTGCAATGGCTCCTGAATTCAGCAGTAATCAACCCATTACAACAGCACTGGTAACTCAGTCTGCTATTGACACGCTAGATATATTTAGAACAACCACCGATAGAACCAGTATGGTAGCGCTGCCACACTCTGTAAAAGAGGTGGAGGAAATTGTATCCCTGTTCGAATTAAATAAACAGGGAAACAATAAGGTGACCGGAAACACGGCAACAAAAGAATATTTTGAAACAAATCTGGATAAATATAACATTCTACATATAGCTACTCATGGCATAAGTAACACCACTAACACTAGCGGTCTGGTTTTTGCGCTTCCATCCGAAGCAGAATTTGATGAGAGCTACCTTAGGCTACCAGAACTATATAAACATAATGTGAGTGCCGATTTGGTAGTTCTTTCTGCCTGTAAAACTGGCACAGGAGATGTTATGGAAGGCGAAGGGATAATGGCACTACCACGCGGATTCATCTACTCGGGAGTACCAAATATTATTGCATCGCTTTGGAAGGTACACGATGAGAGAACCAAGGATTTAATGCTTGCCTTCTACAGGCACTTGCTTCAGGGTAAATCATACGCTGAGGCCCTTCGGTTTGCAAAAATAGAATGCATTGAGAGAGGTTTTCTTCCGCTAGATTGGGCCGGCTTTGTTTTAATAAAAGGATAGTTTTAATATATTTACACATCCTTAATACCGTAAATAATGACAAAATATAAACGTATTCTCCTAAAACTTAGCGGAGAGGCCTTAATGGGCAACGACAAGTATGGCATAAACACGCAGGTGCTTAACGCTTATGCTAAAGAAATAAAGTCAATAACTGATAAGGGTATCGAAGTTGGAATTGTTATTGGTGGCGGAAACATTTTCAGAGGGCTAAGCGGAGTATCAAAAGGTTTTGACAGGGTAAAAGGAGACCAGATGGGGATGCTAGCAACCGTAATTAATAGCTTGGCGTTACAAAGCGCCATTGAGGCAGAGGGAGGAAAAGCGAAGGTTTTTACAGCCACAAAGATGGAACCTGTTGGCGAACTTTACTCAAAATGGAAGGCCATTGAGGCATTCAAGCAGGGTGCCGCTGCAATAATTGCTGGGGGTACAGGCAATCCATTCTTCACAACCGATACAGCATCGGCGTTAAGAGGCGTTGAGATTGAAGCGGAGGCTCTCCTAAAAGGGACACGGGTTGATGGCGTTTACTCGGCTGATCCGGAGAAAGACCCAAGCGCCAAAAAATTTGAAAACTTAACCTTTGATGAGGCCTATCAGCGCAAGCTAAAAGTGATGGATTTAACTGCATTTACAATGTGTAGCGAGAACAATTTGCCAATAGTTGTTTTTGACATGAATACATCTGGTAACTTAAAAAAGGTAGTTTTTGGTGAAAATGTTGGAACTTTGATAAAAAATTAAATATTTTTGAGTCTAAAATTCAGAAACCATGACCGAAGAAGTTAATATGTATATTGAGGATGCCAAGGAGCGAATGGAAAAAGCTATTGAGCATCTTACAAATGAGCTACGCGTGATTAGAGCAGGGAAAGCAAATCCCGGAATGCTTACAAACATTATGGTTGATTATTACGGAACCCTTACCCCGCTTCAGCAGGTTTCAAACGTGGGCACACTTGATGCTCGTACAATTTCTATCCAACCCTGGGAGAAAAGCATGATTGGACCCATTGAGAAAGCCATTCTGGCTGCAAATTTAGGGTTCAATCCTCAGAACAACGGTGAGGTAATACGTATAGCCGTGCCTCCGCTTACAGAGGAAAGGCGGAAGCAGCTGGTTAAGCAGGTGAAATCGGAGGGGGAGAATGCTCGCGTAAGCATCAGGAATGCTCGTCGTGATACCAATGAGGAGATTAAGAAACTGCAGAAAGATGGCCTCTCAGAGGATGTTGCTAAGGATGCGGAGGAAGAGGTGCAGAAATTAACCGACAAGTTTAATAAGAAGGTTGAAGAGCTACTCGTACAAAAGGAGGAAGAAATTTTAACTGTATAAGCAATCGTAAAAGTAAAAATCTCATCGCTTTGGTTGGCTAATCTGCTTAACCAAGATGATGAGATTTTTTTATATTTGAGTCTTATAACCTCAGCTCGAAATCAGGCTTATACTATTTAATCAACCAGCTCCATTTTAAGCATTCTGCAGGCCAACTCAAGGCCAACCACATAATCTCCGGGAATAATAAGGTGGTGGTTCCCCAGTGGATTATTTATAAAATAGGACGTTACTCTTTCATCCACCTCCACCGTTACCCTTGTTCTGCACATGGCTCCTTTACTATGCGTTTTAGTTACTTTCCCTTTGGCTATAAACATCTTGCTAAGGGTATGGTCTAACCTTAGAATTGTAACCTCCTCGGCTTTTAATTTACCATTTAAAGCTAAACCTTTACCCGTTTCAAAATGGGTGTCAAGTTCAAAATGCTCTAGAATATTAGCAGGAGCAGTACAGTGCGCAAAAGTTACCTTCTGATCCTTCACAAAGCCTACGTTGGCTTGCCAGGGAACTATCCCAAAAAGTTCGTATGTAATCATCATTCCAAGCATACTGCAAATATCACCCTCACATCCTGCAGGTATTCCATCCATCGATAATTTAGAGAGAGCAAGGCATGCAGTAGTATTGCAAGAATTAATAAAAGTGAAGCACTCAACGGTTAAAGCATTTAAACCATTGTCTCTTACCAAATTTGCAAGGGCCTCGTAAACGCTTCCTGAGGCCTGCAACGGTTCATTATTTGTGTCGTTCCTAAAAAAATTAATAAAATCAGCATCAACCTTCTTATCTTCGTCAACTATTACTTGATTCCATGGGATATCTATCTGCTCAACGCCAAGTTTTGTTTTTATAATAAAAGGATTTACGTTTGAATTAACAAGCCATTCGGAAGATGAGCCAACCAACCCAAACCTCTTGCCTTTAAGTTGATTGAGCCCATTTTTAACATGAAACAGATTGTCTATCAGTGAAGCTGCATACTTGCACGATTGGTCAACAAGAATGCTTGATATATTATTCTGATTCATCCAAGCTTTAACTTCGGTAGCAGCGGCCCATGAATTTTCATCGGCTGATGCCAGCAATAGATAGAACCCAAACTCCTGAACCGATTCCAACGCAATTCTCTCTGAACCTCCCGTTAAGAACACGAGAACCTCAGGATTAGAATCTACAAATTCAACCTGATCCTGATGAAAAAGCTTCTGTAATCTTCTCTTCCCTTTTGAGTAAACATTAAGATCTGCCGCTGGAAAGGCAAGCAGTTTAACCCTTAATTTCTCCATTTTATAGCAATAAAATATTAAATACTAGATCTTTATTCCTGCGTAAAGTTATTTACATCCATCATAATATCAAGGTAAGCAAAAATATCAATTGGCTGACCGCCAATTCGCTCTTCGCTTCTCAAATGCCCCAGTCTTACAGCAACAATATCAAGCTCTGGTACAATAAAAATGTATTGTCCCAGAATTCCTCTGGCAAAAATAACATTATAACCTTTATGATTGGTAAACCACCATTGATGACCATACCTCTCGGTTGGTATTCCTCCCAACTCTTTATCGGTCAAATAGGTTGTTCGCTTTAAGGTTTCCTCAAGGTATTTCTTGGGAACTAGCTGCTCCCCATTCCAATTTCCCTTATTAAGCACCAACCTGCCAATACGAGCAAAATCTCTTGCATTGGTGTTAAAACAGCAGTAAGCTTTCTCAATGCCGTTCTCCTTATCAAGGCTCCACAGGGCATCATGCTCCGCACCAATTTTGCTCCAAATTTTATCCGACATATACTCACTCAAGCTTTTACCAGTTGCTTCAGCAAGAACTATTGATAGCAGCTGGGTATCTCCACTCAAGTAGTTAAATTCCTTGCCAGGTTCTGATACAACCTCCTGATCAAGCACCAATTCACGCAGATATTTCCCATAGTACGCTTTAGTTGTTGTAGAGAAGAGGCTGGCATACGCCTCATCCCAACTTAAACCTGAACTCATGGTAAGCAAGTGGCGAATGGTGATTTTTGACTTATCCCCTTCTGAAAATTCGGGAATAAAATCGGCAACAGGCTGATCGAGACTTTTAATATAGCCATCATCAATGGCACATCCAATCAATAAACTAATGAAACTTTTTGCCATTGAAAATGAGTTGGAATACGAATCCGATCCGTAATCCTCCCAATACTTCTCAAACAGCAGTAAAGAATCCTTTGCCATTAAGAAAGCAACCGTACGGTATTTATTTAAATTTTCCTCTTGATCAGGAGTAAGTGTGTACTCGTTATAATCTTGATGTAATTTCCAGGGCTCTGGTGATTCTGCTTTTACAGCCCTATTTTCAAAAATTTTATAATGATGTATTTTTGCCTTTTGGTAGCGCAGCGCTTTTGTTACGTAATGATTCTGAGGAATAGACAGAAATATGCCCAAAGCGAGGACAACTATGGCAATAACGGATAAAAGTATTTTTCTTCTCATAGTATTTTTTTTAAAGTTATTAAAACCAATAAAGACAAACAATCAATCCACTTTAAAATCCAGTTTAAATCTCCCTTGTGGGCATTGCGAACATAACGGAATTGCATTACGATTCGCAAGTAATTTTTTTCTGAAATCATTATACTTTCTTGATATCCATGCATTTCGCACATCCTGCGCATTACCAAGAATATGATCGCCGGACTTATCAAAACAACAGGGAACCATACTGCCATCGTAATAAACAGAAAACTTAAACCACGGGTTTGGGCAAGGTTTATTTATATTACTCTTTAACGTAATGGTTTGGTTAACATTAATTTTATAGCGACTATAGCGCGTGTTAATGGGTATCTCATTATACGCATCTTTCCCTGAGGTAACCTGTACCGATTTTATTCTCAACTTATCAACCCTAAGCTGCTTACCAAGCGCTATAAACCTATCAATATCATCAAGACTCCGTTTAAACGCGAGCAATTCAAGCACCACCATAGGGTACTTTTTTTTACCCAATTCTCTTGCTCTAATCAGATTACTCACTCCACTCACAACATTCTTGAAGTTGGCACCTTTCCTATAAAACCCAAAATCATGCTCATTAGTACTATCAAGCGTTACAACTATCTTTTTTACACCAGCATCAACCAAATTGCTTGCTAAAGGGTAAGTGAGCAGGGTGGCATTTGTAGCAATCTCTGTAATTAGTCTTTTAGATGTTGCGTACTGAACCATATTAACAAGATTGGTACTTAACAGGGGCTCACCCTGAAAATGTAAAAGTACTGTTGTTGAGTATGGTGAGATTTGATCAATAATATTTTTATATAGATTAAGTTCCATATCACCACCTAATCTTTTAAGGGTTCTGGCTCCTGTTGGGCACTCAGGACAAAGCAGGTTACATCTTGTAGTTGGTTCTAGGGAAACGCTATAGGGCATACCAAGTAGAATAGGTTTGCGAAACAAGCGTGAAAAAGTATAGCCTATTCCACAAAGAGCAAGATTTACTACCCTACCAAACGTAAGGTGCGACAAGTAAAGGCGAAGTTCTTTCAATAATTCAAACCTTATACTGTTAATTCAGTAGATTTATTGCTAAATAGTTTCAAGTATTTCGAAAAGCTCATCAAGCTTTGGTGTAAGAATAATTTCCGTCCTCCTATTCTTCTGCCTTGCCTCAGGTGTCTTCTTCATATCAACAGGATGAAACTCACTGCGCCCCGATGCGGCAACACGGGCAGGGTCAATACTAGAGCCTTCAAGCAGAATCCTAACAATTGAGGTGGCTCGCTTAACGCTTAGATCCCAATTGTCAAGCAATTCTCCGCGCGGGGGGAAAGCAAGGTCATCGGTATGCCCCTCCACAACGATGTTGATATCTGGATGATCCTCAAGCACAGGCACAAGCTGCCTTAAAGCTTTCTTCCCATTGGCATCAACCACATGGCTAGCCGATTTAAACATCAGCTGCTCATCTAAAGACACGTATACCTTGCCATTTTTAAGTTTAACCGTTAGCCCCTCGCCCTCAAAACCAAAGAGTGCATCCGATACGGTTTTGCGCAGAGCCATTACAGCGGAATCCTTTCTGGCAAGTATTTGCTCCATCTCCTGAATCCTTGCATTGCGCTCATCTAAATCGGTCTTTAACCCATTAAGATAGGATTGTAACTCCTCAAGATTTCGCCTTCTTAGATTTAGCTGGCGCTCAAGTTCTTTAAGGGCATCCTCCTTCACTTGCAATTCCTCTTGCGTTTCTTGAAGTTCAGAGAGCACCCTTCTGGTCTCTTTTTGGCTACCAGCCATAAAGTTCTCCTGAAGTTCTTGCAACTCCCCGTATCTACTCTCTAGGCGCTGATTCTGATCTTTTAATCTGTTTAACTCTACTGAGCGTGACAAGCTGTCGGAAACGAGCTGATCAACTTCAGATTTTAAAACCTTGTATTTCGTTTCAAGCTCCTTATTATTAATCTCAAGCGCTTCATTTTCTATTGAAAAACGCTCCCTCTCCTCTTCACATTTAACATTCTTGTCTTGCAATGCTTGAAACTCCTTGGCTGGAACACAGGCACTCATTACAATTGCAAAAAAAACCAGCATGGATGTAAAATATCCTATTCTTTTCATGGTTAATAATTTAGGAAAATAGGGTCATTATTATATTTATTACAAATATAAGAATAATAGGAATTTAAACACTTAAGTGCATCTTGCTGTTATAATAATTTATTAACAATGCCTTTTTTTGAAATAGTTTAAACTATTAAATGTTGTTTGACGTTTAGTTATAACAACTTTATTTTTTAAATTTGTTATAACTTTGCGGTTAACAAAAAACTATGAATACGCAACATTCATTTTTACAAAACATTAATTCTCCTGATGACTTAAAAAAACTTCAGACTGAAGATTTGGTTGGAGTAAGTCAGGAACTGCGTCAGTTTATAATTGATGTGGTTTCTAACAATCCGGGTCACTTTGGAGCAAGCCTAGGTGTAGTGGAGTTAACGGTTGCGCTACATTATGTGTTTAATACGCCCAACGATAGGATTATTTGGGATGTTGGGCACCAGGCGTATGGTCATAAAATACTTACCGGCAGAAAAGATGTTTTCCATACAAATAGAAAATACAAAGGTATAAGCGGTTTCCCTAAACGTGACGAAAGTAAATTCGACTCCTTTGGAACGGGTCACAGCTCTACATCTATATCTGCTGCACTTGGCATGGCAGTGGCATCAGAATTAAAAAAAGATGAGAAGCAAACCGTTGCAATTATTGGAGACGGCTCTATGACGGCAGGGTTAGCCTTCGAGGGTCTTAATAATGGAGGTTCGCAAAATTCAAACCTACTGGTCATTTTAAACGACAACAATATGGCCATAGATCCCAACGTGGGGGCACTCAAAGAGTATCTGCTTGATATTACAACATCGCAAACATACAACAAGTTCAAAAATGAGGTGTGGAACCTCATGGGTAAGCTTAACAAAGTGGGACCAAGCGCCCGCTCAATGGTTCAGAAGCTTGAGAATGCAATAAAATCTGCCCTGCTAAAGCAAAGTAACCTGTTTGAATCTTTAGGATTTAGGTATTTTGGGCCTGTTGACGGGCACGATGTGGTTTATCTAACCCAGGTATTAAACGATTTAAAGAGCATTCCCGGGCCAAAACTACTCCATTGTGTTACCGTTAAAGGCAAAGGATTCTCTCCAGCCGAGCAGAACCAAACCATGTGGCATGCTCCGGGAATATTCGACAAGCTAACAGGTGAGCGCATTACCGTTAAAACGGATAAGCCATCACCTCCCCGTTTTCAGGATGTTTTTGGACATACGCTTGTTGAGCTCGCTGAGCAGAATGAGAAGATAGTTGGAATTACACCTGCAATGCCTACGGGCTGCTCGCTCAACATTATGATGGAAAAGATGCCTGACAGAACTTTTGACGTAGGAATTGCAGAGCAACATGCCGTTACATTTGCTGCTGGTCTGGCAGCAGAAGGACTGGTGCCTTTCTGCAATATCTACTCATCATTTATGCAAAGAGCTTACGATCAGGTTGTCCACGATGTTGCCCTTCAAAAACTCAACGTAGTATTTTGCCTTGACCGTGGCGGATTGGTTGGCGAAGATGGTGCAACGCATCACGGAGTTTTTGATATTGCATACATGAGAAGCATTCCCAACCTAACCATCTGCTCACCTCTAAACGAAGAGGAGCTGCGAAATATGATGTACACCGCCCAGCAAAAGGATATGGGGGCTTGGAGCATTCGATACCCAAGAGGTACTGGCTCAATGGCAAATTGGAAAAAACCGCTGCGAACTATTGAGGTTGGTACAGGAAAACTCCTTAGGGAAGGTTCTGATATTGCAATTCTTTCACTTGGTCCGCTAGGGATGCAAGCAGCCAATGCAGCAGAAAAATTAGCGGCAAAAGGCGTAAGCGTGGCTCATTACGATATGCGCTTTGTTAAGCCTCTTGATACAAACCTCTTAAAAAGCATTGGCAAACGTTTTAAAACCATCATTACCCTTGAGGATGGTGTTCTGCAAGGAGGATTTGGCTCTGCAGTGCTTGAGTGGTTTAACGATAACGGTTTAAGTACCCGCATTGTAAGGCTTGGCATACCCGACCGTTTTATTGAGCATGGAACCCTACAGGAACTATACAAAGAATGTGGCATAGATGCAGCAGGCGTTTATAATGCAGCATTACGAATAGCCTCACCAAAATTGATAGGAAAAGTTGTTTAAGGCATTTTTTTGCTTATTGATTAAGCAAACTTTTTGCCCATAACAAAAAAACACAGTATATTCGCACCCCAAGAAAAACTAATAAAATGCCCGGATGGCGGAATTGGTAGACGCGCTGGTCTCAAACACCAGTGGTAGCAATACCGTGCCGGTTCGATCCCGGCTCCGGGTACAAAAATTAAAGGGTGTCTCAATATCATGAGGCACCCTTTAATTTTTAATCGGCTCACAAAAGAATTTTCTTTACCTTTGATACCCAATAAAAAATTGTATATGTCATCAGAAACAAACCTTTACCCATACGGTGATAAGCAGCCCGACTTTGATAAGCGCTACCTTGAAATGGCTCATATTTGGGCCATAAACTCATACTGCATTCGCAGGCAAGTTGGTGCGCTCATTGTAAAAGATAAAATGATAATTTCCGACGGCTACAATGGCACCCCATCGGGCTTTGAAAATATTTGCGAGGACGAAGAGGGGAAAACCAAACCATACGTGCTACACGCCGAGGCTAACGCAATAACAAAAGTTGCCAAATCAAATAATAGTAGTCAGGGAGCAACCCTTTACGTAACTTCTGCCCCATGCATGGAGTGTTCAAAACTAATTATTCAAGCGGGTATTAAAAGGGTAGTTTATAGCGATGACTACAGAGCAACAGAAGGAATTGAATTACTTCGCCGTGCAGGCATTGAAGTTGTAAAGTTGGGTTAATACTCATACCGTAAAAAAGGGTTAAATATTTGCTTCGTTAACAAACATAGGTTAACATTTCCATCCAAAACATTAACTTTGATGTTTTGTTAAACAAGTGGTATGAAACATTACGTAATACCACAATTTTACTCCTGTAAAATACTGGAATAATGATATATAACAACAGAAAGAAAGATATTATCTACCCCATTGCCATTGCAATTGTTATGGTGATTGGAATACTTATTGGCAGTAATCTGAGAAAAGAGCCAGGAAGAACAAGTCTAACTGTTAGTCCACGGACAGACAAACTCAATAGCATCCTAAAGTACATAGAGGGGCAGTATGTTGACACTGTTTCCATGCACGACCTCGTTGAATCGACAATTCCCACAGTTCTGGAGAATCTGGATCCACACTCAGTATACATACCAGCATCTGATCTTCAACAGGTTAACGAACCCCTTGACGGGGGGTTTGACGGGATTGGCATAACATTCAATATGCCTGACGATACGATTATAGTTATAACTACCATACCAGGAGGCCCATCGGAGCGAGTAGGTATAATCCCCGGGGATAGAATTGTGACAATTGACGACTCAACCGTTGCGGGTGTTAACATTGACCAGAATGATATTGTAAAAATGCTGAAGGGGCCTAACGACACAAAGGTAAAGGTTGGCATAAAAAGAAAGGGAGAGAAGGAACCTATTACTTTCGAAATAATTCGCGACAAAATTCCCATTTACAGCGTTGATGTTAGCTACATGATTAAGGAAGATATTGGATACATAAAAATTTCCCGCTTTGCGCGAACTACCTACCAAGAGTTTATAGAGGCAGTTGATAAACTGCAAGACAAAGGGATGCAGAAACTCATTATCGATCTCCGTGGGAACAACGGAGGATACATGGATGCGGCCACCAACATTGCGAACGAGTTCTTACCCGAAGGGAAACTTATTGTTTATACTGAGGGGAAGGCACGACCCCGCCAAAATATTTATTCCAACGCAAAGGGAAGATGCCTAAACACCGAAGTTGCCGTTCTACTCGATGAGTTCTCAGCATCTGCAAGTGAGATCCTGGCAGGAGCCATGCAGGATAACGACAGGGGAGCAGTCATCGGTCGTCGTTCATTTGGTAAAGGGCTGGTTCAAGAACAGATACAATTTTCTGATGGTTCAGCAGTTCGACTAACCATTGCGCGCTATTACACACCCACAGGACGAAGCATTCAGAAGCCTTACGAGAAAGGAATTGATGATTATTATTACGACATTAGTAACAGGTACATCCACGGAGAGTTTCAAGAGCGCGACAGCATCCATCTGGATGACTCCTTAAAATTCACAACCCTGGGTGGCAGGACTGTTTATGGTGGGGGCGGTATTATGCCGGATTTCTTTATCCCACTTGACACATCAGGCATAACACCCTACTTTAACCAGGTTGCCAGAAGAAATATAATTTACAGATACGCATTTGAATACGCCGATAAAAACAGAAGTGAACTTTCAGAATTTAACAATGCTAGCGGCATAGAGAATTATCTTGAAAAACAAAAGATACTTGATAAGTTTATTCTTTTCGCAAATGAAAATGGCATAGAACCAAATTATAAACAAATTGAAACCTCAAAAGAGGTTTTAGAAACGCAGCTAAAAGCATACATTGCTAGGAATATTATTGATAACGAAGGGTTCTACCCAATAATTAGTAAAATAGACAACACGCTTATCAGGGCCATTGAGATTGTTGAAAGCGGCAACATGAAAGAGCTTATATCTTTACAGCACGAGAAACAACCATCTGTTTTGGCCTGGCTAAGGGCAAACAATAAGCGCAGAGTAGTAAAAGATGCCTTGGTACAAACAGTATAGTTTTTAAGAATGGGGGCTACTGCCAGCTTCTTTTGGCTTTTTAATCGTTACACCAACAATTTAAAAAATTCTGGTAAAAAGACTATACACCAGCCTTTTCTTTCTATTGTTTTCAATAATTAGCAATCTAACGATCACAATAAAGAATTGAAACGTACCATTTTTTATTGTATATTTGAATACTATACAATAAAATATTACTCCATGGGCAGCCAACCAACTATTGAACGATACGGCGGCATCATCAAAGAAGAGCCCCTTTCATGTGTAGATAATGATATCATCCTAAAAAACACTTGTGTATTTGAAGCAGACTCACCCTACTTTGGATATTATAACGAGGCTCCACACACCTCAAAACCTCACATGACTTACTTTATTCTTGACAAATATTTCTCTCTAGAATTTTTAATGCGCGCAACTACTAACGTACAAAAGAAAGTTAAGTTTAAAATTGATTGCGTTACGGGCAGCATAACCATATTTAACCAAACATGCTATGTAATCCGATTCCTTGATATTCAAAACTACAGCCATATCGCCTTGCTACAAGAAAAATATTTAGAAGAAGGCATTACTTTCAAGAAAAAATCCAGAACATTTCAACACGAAATGGCAATAATAAAACTAAGACGCTTCTTTAGTTTTATACCTGTTGGTGAAGGAATGTTTATGGAGAGCAATCAGCCAAATCTAGGTTACTTTGCTTTGCCAGATTATATTAATTGGGAAGATTTCAAGAAGCTAACCACCGAAGTTAAATATGAAACCGGTCTTCTCTATTTCGATGCAGCCTCTGCATACGTTTTTCAAAACAACGGAATTATTGATATGATTAGGATTTATAGAGAGAACCTTACAAAAGATAACCTTAAATCGATAAAGGACAGGTACCTAAAACTCCTATGCGAGCCTTCATAAGCAAATCGACAATCAACATGCTATAGAACACCCTATTTTTTCCTTAAAAAATATTCAAGACAAAGGTAAATTCTTTAACTTGAACACAAAACCTCAAAACCCGAATCCATGATTGGAATTTTCAGTTCATCATTAGGTAAAAAGTTAATAATGAGCATAACAGGTCTTTTCCTTATGCTCTTTTTATTGGTTCATTTAGCAACCAACCTGTTGCTACTTATAGGTGACGGAGAACTTTACAATAAGGCTGCGCACACGCTGGTTACTACCCCTGTCCTAAAAATAGTTGAGTACCTTCTGGCGTTTGGCTTTGTTTTCCATATTTTTTATGCAACATTCCTAACCCTTAAAAACAGGAGAACCCGCCCGATAAGATATGCAAAAAGCGGATCAAACGAATTAACAACCTGGTCATCGCGAAACATGTATATCCTCGGTTTTGTTATTCTGGTCTTCCTTGTTCTCCATCTAATAAACTTTTTCTTAAAGTTAAGGTTTGGAGATGTTCCTTACATTACCTACGATGGTGTGCAGATGCATAATTCGTACCTTTTAGTGTCTCAATTTTTTGTTGATTACTGGTGGTACAATGTTATCTATATAGTTTCAGCAATTCTACTGGGACTTCACCTCTCCCATGGGTTTTGGAGCGCATTTCAAACCATTGGTTTTAATAACCAAAAGTGGATACCAAGAATACAGGCAATATCATATATCTATGCAGTAATAATTGCTGTAGGATTTACAATTATCCCACTATACTTCTGGCTTTTTTATTGATTTCGGGATATTTGATTTAAACATTAATCCTACATTAATAATTGAAAAATTACTATAAAATGAGCAAGCTAAACGCAAAAATACCTGAAGGCCCCTTAACAGAAAAGTGGTCGAAACATAAAAACTCCATTAGGCTGGTTAATGCAGCAAACAAAAAGAAGCTTGATGTTATTGTTGTGGGAACTGGCCTTGCTGGCTCTGGTGCCGCCTCAACACTTGGGGAGCTTGGCTACAATGTTAAAGTATTCTGCTATCAGGATACACCACGCCGGGCGCATTCCGTTGCGGCACAGGGAGGGATTAATGCTGCAAAAAACTACAAGAATGATAACGATAGCGTTTACCGCCTTTTTTACGATATGATTAAGGGTGGCGACTACCGAGCCCGCGAGGCCAATGTTTATCGTGCCGCCGAGGTTAGCAATGCCGTTATCGACCATTACACAGCCATGGGCGTTCCTTTTGCCCGCGATTATGGCGGACTTCTTGATAATCGCTCCTTTGGAGGCGTTCAGGTAAGCCGCACCTTCTACGCAAAGGGGCAAACCGGTCAACAATGCCTGTTAGGAGGATATAGCGCTTTGGTTCGTCAAATGCAAAAAGGCAAAGTAACCATGTTTACCCGCCGCGAGATGCTGGACATAGTAATAGTTGACGGCAAAGCGCGAGGAATTGTAGTTCGAAATTTAATTACTGGTGAAATTGAACGCCACTCTGCTCATGCAGTGGTGCTAGCAACCGGTGGCTATGGAACCATATACTTCCTCTCCACTTTAGCTGTTAACTCTAACGGCTCAGCTGCATGGAAAGCTTACAAGCGTGGGGCCTACTTCGCAAATCCAAGCTTTATACAAATTCACCCTACCTCTATCCCTGTGCTTAACGATTTTCAAAGCAAACTCACCCTAATGAGCGAATCCCTTAGGAACGATGGCAGAGTTTGGGTACCAAAAACTAAAGGTGATAAAAGGAAGGCCAACGAGATACCCGATGAAGAACGCGACTACTACCTAGAGCGCAGATATCCGGCATTTGGCAATCTTGTTCCTCGCGATGTTGCTTCCCGTGCAGCCAAAGAAAGATGCGATGCAGGATACGGCGTAGGTGATTCTGGGCTCTCCGTTTACCTCGATTTTCGCGATGCCATTCAAAAACAGGGGAAAAAAGCAATAGAAGATAAGTATAGCAATCTTTTTGAGATGTATGAGAAGATTACTGGAGAGTCACCATACGAACGACCAATGCGGATTTACCCTGCAGGACACTACACCATGGGTGGACTTTGGGTTGACTACAACCTTATGACCACCATACCCGGCCTATACGCTATAGGTGAGTCAAACTTCTCTGACCATGGTGCTAACAGGCTTGGTGCCAGCTCGCTAATGCAGTGTGCTGGAGATGGCTACTTTATCCTACCCAATACTATCTCCGATTATCTTGCCGATGATATTAAAACGGGAAAAATACCCACAGATACTCCTGAGTTTGATGAGGCTGAAAAGCAGGCAAAAGAAAGGATTGAAAAACTTCTTGCCATTAACGGTACAAAAACCGTTACATCATTCCATAAAAGATTGGGTAAAATAATGTGGGATTTTTGCGGAATGTACAGAAACGAAGAGGGATTAAAAAATGCTCTCACACTTATAGATGAACTTGAGCAAGAATTCTGGAAAGATGTTAGGGTTACCGGCTCCAACGAAGACCTGAACCAAGAGCTAGAAAAAGCCAGCAGGGTTGCCGATTATTTTGAGATGGCGAAGCTGCTTTGTGCCGATGCCCTAAATCGTAAAGAGAGCTGCGGTGCACATTTCAGAGAAGAAAGCCAGACTGAGAATGGTGAAGCCATGCGGGACGATGAAAACTTCTCCTACGTAGCAGCCTGGGAATATAAAGGTCCAAAGAACGAACCTCAACTCCACAAGGAGGAACTTAACTATGAATTTGTTAAAGTTCAGGTACGAAGCTACAAGTAAAACTAACCGAATTATAACTTAACAACAGAATAAGATGAACGTTAAGCTAAAAATATGGAGGCAGAAAAATCCAAAATCAAAGGGTAAATTTGAAACCTACTCGTTGATTAACGTTTCGCCCGAAATGTCGTTCCTCGAGATGCTCGACTACCTGAATAGCCAGCTAATTACTGAAGGGAAAGAACCCGTTGCCTACGAGCACGACTGCAGGGAAGGAATTTGTGGTTGCTGCGGACTATACATAAACGGACGACCTCATGGTGTAATGAGTAAAACAACCACTTGCGAACTACACATGCGAGAATTTAATGATAATGAAACCATAACGGTTGAACCATGGAGAGCTGCATCGTTCCCTGTAATTAAAGATTTAATTGTAGAGCGCAACGCCTTCGATAAAATAATGCAAGCTGGCGGTTTCGTCTCAGTAAATGCTGGACAGGCAGGCGACTCAAACGCTATCCCCGTTCCTAAGCCTCATGCCGATGATGCCTTCGATGCTGCATCGTGTATAGGTTGTGGTGCCTGCGTGGCAGCCTGTAAAAACTCATCGGCAATGCTATTTATTGCAGCCAAGGTTTCACAATTGGCTCTTTACCCACAGGGCAGGGTTGAGAGCAAGGTGCGAGTTAAAAACATGGTTGCCAAGATGGACGAATTGGGCTTTGGCAGCTGTACTAACACGCGCGCTTGCGAAGCTGAATGCCCTAAGGGCATATCAATATCGCATATTGCTAGGTTGAACAGGGAGTTTTTTAGCGCAAAAATTGGGGATTAATGCAAGCTGTTCTGGTTGATTGATTGGTTGCTCCGATAACCATCGGGGGATTGATTGGCTACCTTCCTGCTCTCCCCACACATGACCGCAGCAGTCGGGCAGGCGAAACCAGACGCTGAGGTGGGCACTGAGCAGTTCTCCATGTTTTTAGAAACATAAAGGTTGAAGCAACCAAGCGTATTTGCTTTATCTTTTATAACACCATTCCGCCCAAAAAAAATTGCTACATACTCATTGAGCAGGAAAAATATATATCTTTGTACATTAACACAAAAGATATACCCTATGAAAAAAGCAGCAATAGCACTTCTTCTCTTACTTATTATTGCAGGCGGAGCATTCTTCCTTCTCCGCCCCCATTTTGCCCAAAAATCGTATGAGACAGGACTTGAACTTGCAGATTCGGCCAGGTATGAGTTAGCTGCTGAAAAGTTTACACGAGCCATTAAGTTTAATAAGAAACCAGCAGCTTTTTACCATGCACGCGGTTTGGCATACGATGCTTTAGGCAAGGATTCTCTTGCACTTACTGACTTTAATAAGGCAATTAGCATAAACGATACCATTTCAGACTTTTTCCTAAATCGAGGCACCACAAACAGGAAGTTAAAAGCACTGGAAAAATCGATGGACGATTTTAATAAGGCAATCGCGCTTAACGACTCCAATGCCCAGGCATTTTTCCAAAGAGGGCTGCTTAAAGCATCTCAGCATAAGTACGACGAGGCCATTGAGGATTACAACCGAAGCATTGAGCTGGATGGTTCGAATCTTGAAGCTTTTTATAGCCGTGGTGAAACCCGTGCGCATCTTGACGATTTTATGGGTGCTATTGATGACTATGACAAGATGATTGAAGGATCGGAAGCCACATCTACAGCATACAAGCAAAGAGGAATGTTTAAACTTAAAATTCAGGATTACAAGGGAGCAGAAAGCGATTTAGCAATGGCCGCTGATATTGATGAGAATGACAAGGAGCTATACTACCAGTTGGGACAAGCAAAGCACAACCTTAACAAAACCGACGAATCCATAGAAATGTACAATAAGGCGCTAAAACTAGATTCTGACTATGCACTGGCCTATGGTGCCCGTGGTGGTGCATACCTGAAAATCAATAAGCACAATCAATCGATTAAAGATTTTACGAAAGCTATTGAACTAAATCCCGAGTACAAACGCGCCTATTACGGGAGGGGAATTACAAAGGCCCTATCAACAGACTATGCAGGTTCAATTAAGGACTTTGACAAGGTAATTGAACTTGATAAGGAATTTGCTCAGGCCTACTACAACAGAGCGGTATCGAAAGCCATACTGGGGATGCACAAAGAGGCGCTGCCCGACTACGATTATATTATTAAAAGGGACTCCAGAAATGCTGAGGCGTACTACAACAGGGGCATTTCAAGAATGAATACTAGAGATACTGAGGGTGCATGTGAAGATTTTCAGAAAGCGCTTGACCTTGGTTACAAACAGGCAGAGCCAATGCTGAAGATGTACTGCCGTAGCCAGGTGCAGATAAACGAATAGCAAGAGACAACATAAATTGAGTTCGCTAGCGCGGTTATATGCCGCGCTTTTTTGCATGTAGATTTAAGATAAGTAATGCCACGGTCACCAGCACCATCCCAATTATTGCCAGAAGCGAGGGTTCTTCATCGGGCAAAATCAGCCAGCTCAACACTGCACCTAAAACAGGAATAATAAATTTCCACATATTTAGCGTGGATATTTTAACCCCAGGGCGCTTTAGCAAAGTGTACCAAATGGATATGGCTGCTGCCGACAAAAAACTTAACCATGCTAACGCCACAAAAAACTCTATGGGAAACGGACCCCGGCTGGGGCCTTCAACAATTAACCCCATAACAAATAGCATTCCTCCTCCAATTATCATTGAAAAGGAGCTAAGTAGAAGTGGAGGTATTCGCCTTCTATCGCTAGCAACCAGAATATTACCAAATCCCGAAAGAATATTGTTACCAATTAGTATCAAAATACCGAAACCCACCAAAGGACCCACCACACCCATTTGGTTTCTACCTAAGCTTATTACAACAATACCCATTAAACCCAGAAAAATACTAAACAATTTTCTGCCCGATATTTTATCGCTCTTTAGAACAAAATGCGCAGTAACAGCAATAAACAAAGGACCTGAGCCAATTATCATAGCCCCCAAAGCACCAGGTACCATGTCCATGCCACTATAAAAAAGGGCATACTGAAGAAATATCTGGACTATACCAACAAGAACTATTTTCCCAAAATTCATTTTGGCAACCTTTAGCTTCTCCTTAAGATGTGGTATGAATGGGAGTATAAGTAGTCCTGATATAAAAAAACGAATTCCTGCAAACTGGAATGGATCGGCATGTTCCAACCCCACCTTTATTCCAACAAAAGCAGTCGCCCATAGAACGCAGGCAATAATTGCCAGAAAGTTGGTTGATTTAACTAAGGGATTCTCTTTCAATTTAAACTGTTTTATTGAGTAATAAGCACACTACAACCAAGGTGAAGGATTTATACTTTGATCCTGCGTAAACCCTGCATAACGCTCTGCTACCATCGAAAGAAGTTGCTCCAACTCCTGAGGGCAATCGGTTGTAACAAGTTTAAGCCTAAGGTGCTTAAAATTTGGTAAACCCTTAAAATAGCAAGTAAAATGCCTCCGCATTTCCAGCACACCCCTTCTTTCACCCTTCACCTCTATTGATTTTTTGAGGTGCTCCATCGCAATATCAACCTTCTCCTCAACGGTAAAGGGTGTCATTTCAACACCATGCTCCATAAAATGTTTAATCTCCTTAAAAATCCATGGACGACCATAGGTAGCTCGCCCAATCATTACCCCATCAACCCCATATTTATTAAACATCTCCACTGCCTTGTGCGGACCATCAACATCGCCATTACCAATAATCGGGATATGCATCCTCGGATTGTTCTTCACATCGCCAATTAGCGTCCAATCAGCCTCCCCCCTGTAAAGCTGCGAACGAGTTCGCCCATGAATAGTTAGAGCCTGTATGCCAACATCCTGAAGACGCTCAGCAATCTCTACAATATTTTTCGATTGCTCATCCCACCCCAACCTGGTTTTAACAGTAACAGGCAAGTTTGTTGCATTCACAATCTGGCGGGTCATTTCAACCATCTTGGGAACATCCTTCATCATACCTGACCCAGCACCACGGTTGGCAATTTTTTTTACCGGACAACCAAAATTGATGTCAATAACCTCGGGGTTGGCTTCTGTTGCCAAGCGGCAAGCCTCCACCATGCTCTCAATAATATGTCCGTACAGCTGAATACCTATGGGGCGTTCATAATCGAAAATGTTCATTTTAAAATGGCAGCTAGAAGCATCGCGGATTAGCCCATCGGAATTAACAAACTCAGTGTACATCATATCGGCACCAAACCGCTTGCACAGGTAGCGGAAGGAAGGGTCGGTCACATCCTCCATTGGAGCCAGGAAGAGAGGCTTTTCACTTAAATCAATATTACCTATTTTCACTTTAAAATTTATATAGAATTGGGGTACAAAAATAGGCAGAGTTTAGGAAATAATATTATTCACAACCAAAAACCTCATGGTATATAATGAAACCTTGATTATATTTGAGGAAAAAATGATTCGCTCACTCTTCAAAGATATGTCGGCAGCCAGAGGGATAATGCTCACGCTACTTCTAGCTTGTATCGGTTTTTTGGTTTTTTTACTATTGGGAATAATAACAGTTGCCATTCTCTCCGGGACTTGGGATCCTGACATGCTTACAACCTTTAGTACTGAAACCGCTCTTGGCTTACATTCGGTGAGAATAATGCAAATGTTTCAAACCGCAGGCTTATTCGTATTTCCTTCAGTTGCTATCGCTTTACTGGCATCAAACAATAGTGCAAAATTTCTTGGATTCAAGAAAATCCCATTCAATCTTCTGCTGCTATCAATTATAATGATGGTAACGTTTATCCCTGGGATTAATTTAATTGGCTCGTTAAATGCAGAGATACCCGTGCCAGAATGGATGATTAATATGGAGAAATCGGCTGAGCATCTTATAAAAAGGCTGCTTATTACCGACAACTCCGGAACGCTAATTCTGAACCTTTTTGTAGTTGCTGTTCTGCCTGCCATTGGAGAGGAGCTGCTTTTCAGGAGCGTTCTTCAAAAATATTTCTGCAGATTAACTGGAAATGTTCTTGTGGGAATTATCATCACTTCGCTAGTATTTAGCGCGATTCACCTGCAGTTTCTTGGGTTTTTCCCAAGATTTTTACTGGGTATGATGTTTGGATACCTTTATGTATGGACAGGTTCGATTTGGGCGCCCATTGCTGTTCATTTCACAAACAACGGGCTGGCTGTCTTTGCATACTTCTTTATTGGCATGGGGGTAATTCCCAAAGATTCTGAAACAATAGGCGAAGTTTCGGATATGTGGCAGCTAGGAATGCTAAGTTTGATAGCTGGTGGTGCGTTACTGTGGTTAATATGGAAAAACAGAACTACACATCAAGATCTACCAGACCCCGCTCAAGCATCTGAAGGCCTTTAAGCTCATTCTTTCTGTAAACATACACAACGCCATACTCCTGAGCATTCTCTCGTCGCTCGTGGTCGGGCATATCCTTATATGTGTCTTCCACCTCATTCCAGATATTCAGAATAATCTGATTGGCCTCTTTTCTTAGCTTTTCAAGCTCTGCTTGACTACGTTGCGTATTCTGCTGCAATATGCGCTGATGGTTATAAGCATCAACAAAATTCTCATACCTTACCTTAACAACAGCAATGGTTGGGTTGGTTATTGGTGGCTGACCTTTGCTTGTTCTGTCGGATTCGCCCTGAATAATTTTCTTACCCCATTCAAGAAGGTCCTTATCAGAATGTAGGTTTGGTAATTTTTTCTCGTCGATATCCATCCCGTAAAGGGACCTTACCTTTTCTGGCAGTTCTCCCCTTGAAATGGCCATATTCAGAACCTGAATGAAATGGGAGAGATAAAGCCTGGCCTTTTTTGCAGCAGCCTGATAGCTCTTATTGCGTTCAACCTGCTTACCGTAGGCAGCCTTGTGATTAGCCATTGCTTTCTCGTACCCGTTAATAAACAGTTCAACCTTTGCAAAGGTGCTTTGCGAGAATGCCATTTTGAATGGGGGCAAATCCCTCCCCTTTTTTGCTGCTGATTTTAGCGCTCTCAATCGTGCGCTATCCGTATTTGGTAATCGTCGATAGGGCATTATAAATAATTTTACGGTGGCAGAAAGTTAATTAACTGTTGATAAAGTGCGAATATATAAAACTGGTTTAACAAAACAATACTATTCGCAATTAATTTTTCAACTTTTTTTATCTGGCATTCACTTCATTAACATGCGAATGGTTTAAAATGGGGTGCATAGTGCGCCCGTTCTCCTTTTTAAAAGCATGTGATGCAAATAAAAAAATTACTTTACCTTTGTATCAGGGAATATAAAAAATCAAAAAATAACAATATGTACGGAAAAATTAAGGAGCATTTGGCCACTGAGCTAAAATCGATTAAAGAAGCAGGCCTTTTTAAGGAAGAGCGAATAATCACCTCTGCACAGCAGGCAAAAATTAGGGTTAGCACAGGGCAGGAGGTTCTAAACTTTTGCGCAAACAACTACCTTGGTCTTTCAAATCACCCTAATTTAGTAAAGGCAGCAAAAGATACCATGGACTCGCATGGTTTTGGTATGTCGTCGGTTCGATTTATCTGCGGAACGCAGGATATTCACAAGCAGCTGGAAGAAAAAATATCCAATTACTTTGGAACTGAGGATACAATTCTTTACATAGCCGCATTTGATGCCAATGGCGGGGTTTTTGAGCCAATTTTAACTGAGGATGACGCCATAATATCCGATGCGCTAAATCATGCCTCAATTATTGATGGGGTTAGGCTTTGCAAAGCTCAGCGTTACCGCTACAAGAATGCTGACATGGAAGACCTTGAGGAGCAACTAAAGCTAGCGCAAGCACAACGCTTCAGGGTTATTGTAACCGATGGGGTTTTCTCGATGGATGGCAATGTTGCACCAATGGACAAGATTGCTGAGCTGGCAGAAAAATACGAAGCCATGGTAATGATTGATGAGAGCCACTCGGCTGGTGTAGTAGGAGAAACCGGCAGGGGCGTAACAGAACTGTTCAACATAAAAGGCAAAGCCGATATTATTACAGGTACTCTGGGCAAGGCTTTTGGTGGTGGTTGCGGTGGTTTTACCACAGGTCGTAAAGAGATAATTGACATGCTTCGCCAGCGATCAAGACCCTACCTTTTCTCAAACTCAATGCCACCTGCCATTGTTGGAGCAGGAATTGAAGCATTTAGCATGCTTGAACAGAGTAACGAGCTGCACGATAAGCTCTCGGATAACACCCAGTACTTTATGAATGCCATGAAAGAGGCAGGATTTGACATTAAACCAACTCAAAGCGCCATTGTTGCAGTAATGCTTTACGACGCAAAGCTATCGCAGGATATGGCAGCAAAACTCTTAGATGAAGGAATTTATGTAATTGGATTCTATTACCCGGTAGTTCCTAAAGAACAGGCAAGAATAAGGGTTCAAATCTCTGCGGCTCACTCAAAAGAGGACCTTGATCAATGCATTGAGGCTTTCAAGAAGATTGGGAAGGAGTTCAAGGTAATTTCTTAAATAAACATATCATTTCGATTAGGAAGCAACGCTAGACATTCAAGTAGCGTTGCTTTTTGCAACATAAACCTCTACTCCTGGTTTATAATATGCCCCAAACTTTCACCTGTTAGCTTGCGAGGAGAAACCAACTCGGACGCTCCAGCATCCTTTAAGATTTTAGCTTCGTCATCATAGTCACAATAGGTATCTATTTTATTTTTGTATCCTAACTTTCTGAGCTTTTTAATTACAGTAACTTTCTCATCCATAACTGGCAAACAAACACTAATGCCTAGTACCTGATCCAAATTACATCTTTGCCAAAAAGCTTTATCAATAGCATTGCCATAAATTACCCTCCGCCCTTGCTCTCTGTGTTCAAGAATAACGTTGGGATCAGAATCAATACCCAACACCCTTACTTTTTTCCCCTTTAGATAATCGTAGGTTGAAGTACCACAAACGCCCATTCCAACCACCAGGAATTTTGAACTTCCGATACATAAGGGGAGGTGGTCTGGAGTTTTTGCAGCTGGTTGCATCAAATCAAGGAAAGAGAAGAACCTATCGTAAATATCGGACATCCACTTTTGCAAAATCCCCAATAATACGAACGAAATTGTTACTAACAGTCCCATCATAGCCAGTACACTTTCATTAATTAAGCCTGCTGAAACTGCACCGGCTCCGGCAATCAGACCAAATTCACTATAACAGAATAAAACGGAGCTACTCCAGAATGCGGTCCTATTTCTCAATCCAAAAAGTTTTAATAAAAAGAAATAGGCAAACCCTTTAAGGGGCAATAGCAATAGGAATAACCCGACCAGTAGAAAGTCCTCTCCATTAGGAACTCCCATAAGTCCGATGTTCAGAAAGAAGGCTACAAGAAAAGCCTCCTTTAGGCCCCACAAAGTTTTACCAAGCTCCTCTCCCTTCTTATTATTTGATATTAAGATGCCTACTACAAGCGCCCCCAGCTTATCGCTCATGCCAAAATACTGAAACAACCATGCTCCCGATAAAGCTAATGCAATACCAAGAACCAGCATAAGTTCACCGTGCCCTGTTCTGTTCAACAATTTTTGAAGCAAAGGAATAAGTATGGGCAAACCCAGCAATGTAATAGCCCAAATGGATGGTTCCTCTAACCCGGTAAATCCAAGGACAGTAACTGCAACTATATCTTGAATAATTAAAATACCTATTGCAATACGTCCATAGTAAGCACCAAGGTCGTCATAATCGTCAAGGATTTTTGCGGTGAATACGGTACTCGAAAAACTGAGCATTAGCCCAACATACATAGACCCAAGCAACCCATAACCTATAAGATACCCTACTCCAGCAAAAAGCAACGTGGTTAGGAAGGTGTATATAAATCCTGTGCCAACAATTTCCTTTACAAATATATTACGGAAACGGATTTTTAATCCAACGGTAAAGAGCATTATAACTACGCCCAGGTTGGCAATGGTATTGAGATTTTCAGTTGTTTCTATCCCGAATGCTGCAAGTAAAAACCCAGCAGATAAATAACCAACCAGAGGAGGTAATTTAAGTGTTTGTGCTCCAAGTCCGAATAGGTATGCTGCAAGTAGAAATAGTATCTCCATTAAAAGAATAACTTTAATTGGTTTTGTAGATATTTAAACAAAATGAGGGCTTTTGGGGTCCATTAACAATGTTTAATTTTATCAATTTTCACATGCCCCCAGTTCTCACCCGTTTTAATACGATGAAGCTGCATTTCGCTTACTCCAAACTGGCGGGCCAGCATCTTTAACCTAGTTTTCCTATTGGGGTCAAAAAGTTTACGTTTAAGTATTTTTACCTTTTCATCGGTTAATTTATAATTGTGCAACTTATTGTGCTGTTGAAGGCGTTTCCGGTCGGCTATAACCCTAGGATTTTTGCTGTGATGCTCCTCAACCTCTTCTCTTGTAGCCCACTTTATGTTGATGTGGCGGTTATCGTCCTTCTTATAGTTAAGATGAATAACAAAATCCTGTCCTTCTTCTCTTTTGGGAACGAAATACTGGGCAACCAGCCTATGCACATAGTAGGTGTACGACAGCCTCTTCCCATCAATTATTTTAAATAGCTTCAGGTATCTATAACCTTTTTTTGAAGTGCCACCCACGAGCCTACCTTCGGTAATTGATTTGCTAAAACTAGCAACCCTACCGTAATTTGAAACGGCATAGTTTAATCCGCTGTTGCCCTTAAATGGCAGCACACTCCACTTCTCATCAGGGAATAGTCTAATCATCAATTCTTTTTTAAAATACTAAAAAAGAGGCTTAATGGTTTTAGGGTAAAGTCCTTAAGGTATTTACAATCTTGGTTGCAGCATTGCCACTTCCATATAGTTGCTTTGAAAAATCTGGGGTTTGTTTCAGCGCTTTTCTAAAACTACTAATAACTTCATCCTGCTGGTTTCCTGCAAGATAGTTGTACCCCCCGTCAACAAGTTCGGTCCATTCAGTTTCCTGCCGTAAAGTTATACAACTTTTTTTAAAAAAGAAGGCCTCCTTCTGTAAACCTCCACTATCAGTCATAACTACAGTACAACTCTTCAATAGTTCAACCATATCAAAGTACCCAACCGGAGGAATGGTTAAAAAATCAACCTTTAATTTTAGCTCACTTATTTTCTTACTTGTGCGTGGGTGTAGCGGAACAACCACTTTAACATCTTGGTTAATGGTATTGAATGACTCAACTATGCTTTTTAGCCGGTCCGGGTTATCAGTATTTTCCTGACGATGAACGGTTGCCAGCACAAAATCTGAATCTAAGCCATGATTTTTTATAGCTGTTGATTTTTTTGATGAGCGTTCTCCATAAAATAAGGCTGCATCAAGCATTACATCGCCTGAGTTTTCAATGGTGCAATTGAAGCTGCTAAAGCCCTCCTTGTTTAGATTGTTTACCGCTGTTTGGGTTGGGCAAAAAAGGTAATTGGAAATTCTATCGGTTAGTATTCTGTTGGTCTCCTCGGGCATGCTCATGTTGTATGATCTAAGTCCCGCCTCAACGTGTGCTACAGGGATATGGAGCTTTTGAGCTGCGAGGGCTCCCGCCAGCGTTGAGTTTGTATCGCCATAAACCATCATCAGGTTTGGTTTATCTTTTAGTAATATCCTCTCAATGCCTTCGAGCATACGACCCGTCATGGCACCATGGTTGAGCCCATGAATATTAAGATTATAGTCGGGCGTTGGAATCTCCATCTCCTCAAAAAACACCTGCGACATGTTATGGTCAAAATGCTGACCCGTATGAAGAATCGCCTCCTTTATACCCACCTTTTTTAACTGACGACTAACGGTTGCTGCCTTAATAAACTGTGGCCTAGCTCCTACTACGGTAAGTATCTTCATATAATTAATAGTTTGCTGTAAAGATAGCGAAATATGATGTATGCGACTAACCTCTTTTTGTCATAGCATCCATAAGCTGGACTAAGCTATGGGTTAGGTTTTTTCTGGAGTATCTTTGATAATTGGATGGAGAAAGCGAAGGGTAACCGTTTTCATACTCTTTCCAAAGCCAGTTTACTTTAGATTTAATATCCTGCTCATTATTGAACTGTGCAAAAACCCCGGCTTGGGTTTCCAGGATAAGGTTCTCCACGTCACCACCCTCAGGTCCCAGAGCAAGTATCGGGCGTTTTGCAGCCAAATACTCAAAGACCTTGCCCGTTAAAATACCTTTCGCATTGGGGCTTTGGTTTACCAACAATAGAAGCACCTGAGAGCGCTGCATAATCTCAACGCCTTTCTCATGCTGCAAATAACCATGAAACTTGCAGTGCTTTTTTAGCCTATGGTTTTCTATTTCTTTTATGATTGAAGAATCGACTTTTCCTACAAACTGAACAGATAGCTTAGAGGCAAAGTTGTAATCCGTTTCAACCAAATTTGAAAGCACCTTCCAAAGGGCCGAGCTGTTTCTATTGGGGGGCAATGAGCCAACATGGGTAACGGTAAAAGCGTCATCCAATCTTTTGGTTGATTGCTGAAAATCATCCTCATCGAAACCATTTGTAATTATATGTATGCCAAATTCCCTGTGGTGCTTAAACTCCTCCTTCATTTGTGGTGATACAACAATAATTTTATCGGCAGTTTTAATGACCTTCTCCTCCAACTTCTGATGCTTGTTTTTTGAGCGTTTCGTGAGCATCAGGTCGTTAGAGTAATCAATATTGGTCCATGGGTCACGAAAATCTGCAATCCAGGAAACATCAAACTTCCGCTTTAAACCAAGTGCGATAAGGTGGGTACTGTGTGGTGGACCCGTAGAAACAATCATATCAACCTTATTCTTTTTAAGGTAAGTGCTTAGGGCACGAATTGACGGTTTTATCCAGAGCATACGGGCGTCGGGGATAAAGACGTTCCCCCTAATCCAAACGGATAGCTTATGCAGCCAGCTGGTTCTTTTGCCATCGGATGAAGCGAAGCCCGCTCCCATATTTGAACTACTCCGTGTAAAAAAACGGAATAGCCTATATGGCTCAAGCACTTTGGTCTTGATAACTGTTATGCCCTCCGGCACATCCTTTTCAAGCGAATTATCAATAACTGGTGCTTCAGGATTTTTTGCAGTGTAAACTATAGGTTCCCACCCAAAACTGCGAAGGTGCTTTGCAAACTTTAGCCATCGCTGTACACCACTGCCCCCGGCAGGAGGCCAGTAGTATGTTATTATTAGCACCTTTTTTCGCACTTTACAATTTTAGTTTAACGATTAGGCATTTTCTTTATCTATTAGCTAAGAGACGTATTACTGTAATTCTTGTTGACCTTAATGATAGGTTATAGTTAGAGACTAACATCAACCCCTGAACATTGGGTTTTGGTAACGAGCATTACTGCATTTCAAACTTGCTCTTCTCTTTATAAATGAACGTTTTTATGTCCGTTGGTTTGTTCCCCGTTAACTGCTCGTAAAAACCTGAAACTCTCGGTTCCTTCTGAAATCTTGGCAAAAAGTGAAGTAGCGTCATAACAATGATCAACCCGTGGCTCACTCCTTCCCTTTTTTTAATAAGAAAGAATTTTAAAGGGTTAACATTCTTATATCGAATTGGATTTTTAATTGCATTATTAATTAGTGAGGTTACCTGAGCAAAACTCAAATTTTCCAATCCTGTTATTTCATACGCTTGATTTTTATAACTTCCAAATTTTTCAAGCAGAATTGCTCCAACCTCTCCTATGTTTTCTATATCAATCCAGTTAAATTTTGCCTGCCCCGAAGGTAAAACAATCTCTCTTTTGGTTTTAATATCACCAATAAGGGTAGTGGTAAGGTTTTGCATGAAGTAACTTGGGCGAATAAAAATATGGTTAAGGCCAAACTCTGTTATGAGGCGCTCAATTTTGTTATGAGGTATTATTTTGCTTTTTTCTGCACCCTGAACGGATAAAAAAACAATCTCTTTGATGCTATTATTCCTAATCTTTGAAATCAGGGGTCTAAAAAATTTATCAGCATCTGAAATATGAGGTGGTCTTAAAAGAAAAACTCTATCGATACCCGTTAACGCGTTGTCAAAAGTACTTGAGTCCTCAAAATCGAATTGAACATATTCCAGCTCAGGGAAATCGGAAAAAGTCATTTTTGCCTTTTCTATATTTCTAACACCCGCTACAATCCTGCTTGAGGTACCCATTTGGTACAAATGCCGTATCACTTCAAAACCAACATTGCCTGTAGCTCCTGTAATTAGAATATTGCTCATTTGCAGTAAAACTTATTGTATAACCCAACGTAAAGATATATAAGATAATATACCTGAATTACACGTATTTTTGCTTAACACGACTGCTAAATATTCCTTAGCAACTTCTTAAGGCTAACCTTCTCCTCCATTAACTCCCTGAGTTCTCCAGCATCTACCCTCTCCTGCTCCATGGTATCGCGATGGCGGATGGTTACGGTGTTATCCTCAATGGTTTGATGGTCAATGGTTATGCAAAAGGGTGTACCTATGGCATCGTGCCTACGGTAGCGCTTGCCAATGCTATCCTTCTCCTCGTACTGGCAGTTGAAATCAATCTTCAGGTCGTCCATTATCTGGCGAGCTTTCTCTGGCAGTCCATCCTTCTTAATTAAGGGGAATACTGCTAGTTTAACCGGTGCGAGAGCAGGTGGAAGACGAAGAACGATACGTTCATCCTCGGTGCCATCATCCTTTGTAATTTTTTCCTCGGTGTATGCCGCTGCAAGTACAAGCAGGAAGGTACGGTCGAGTCCAATGGATGTCTCTACCACGTATGGTACGTAGCTCTCCTTGGTTTCGGGGTCGAAGTACTGTAGCTTTTTGCCTGAATGCTCCTGATGCTGGCTAAGGTCAAAGTTAGTACGTGAGTGAATCCCCTCAACCTCCTTAAATCCAAATGGAAACTTAAACTCAATATCGAAAGCTGCGTTGGCGTAATGGGCCAGCTTGTCGTGCTCATGAAAACGATAATTTTCATCGCCCAGTCCGAGCGCTTTGTGCCAGTTCATTCGTTTCTGCTTCCAGAACTCGAACCACTTCTGCTCCTCACCTGGGCGAACAAAGTATTGCATCTCCATCTGCTCAAACTCCCTCATACGGAAAATGAACTGGCGGGCAACAATCTCGTTACGGAACGCCTTCCCAATCTGAGCAATGCCAAATGGGAGCTTCATACGGCTCGTTTTCTGCACATTAAGGTAGTTTGCAAAAATACCTTGTGCCGTTTCGGGTCTGAGGTAGATACTATTGGCATCATCACTAACGGAACCCATCTTGGTTTCGAACATGAGATTAAACTGCCGAACATCCGTCCAGTTCTTGGTTCCAGATATGGGGCATGCTATTTCACAATCCTCAATAATCTTTTTAACCTCTGGCAAATTATTATCCTCAAGCGCCTTAACCATCCTTTCGTTTACGGTATTAATTCGCTCCGAAACTTCAAGCACCCTTTGATTCGTTTGAAGAAACATCTTCTCGTCAAAGCCATCGCCAAAGCGTTTTCTTGCCTTCCTCACTTCCTTGGCAATCTTCTCCTCCTGCTTGGCCACCCAGTCTTCAATCAGCACATCGGCACGATAACGTTTTTTACTGTCCTTATTATCAATTAGTGGGTCGTTAAATGAGCCAACGTGCCCCGATGCTACCCACACCTTTGGATGCATGAATATAGCCGAATCGAGCCCTACGATATTATCATGAAGGCGAGTCATGGAGTCCCACCAGTACTGGCGTATATTATTTTTTAGCTCAACCCCATTTTGTGCATAATCGTAAACAGCGCTAAGCCCATCGTAAATTTCGCTACTTTGAAAAACAAAACCATACTCCTTACAGTGCGCTATAAGCTTTTTGAATAAATCTTCTTGAGTCATTTAGTGTTACTTTATCTAGTTAATATTCAATTTATATCAAGTTGCAAAAATATCTGCAAAAATAGTGTAATTAAATAAATTACGGTAATGATTTGGATGTTTTAAAAATGGAGGAACAAACCCAACACGCATTCGTATTAAATACAAAACTCTACCAACAAAACTTGCAGCATTCGTATAAAAGATTTCGAATATCAGACTGATGAGAATAACAATCTTACCGGATGATTCACCATTCAGTAAAATTTCATTCCACAATTAATTCAATCTGAGAATCAACTTTATAAAAGTTTAACCACGGCACAATCCGTTCAATTTTCCCTGGCATAAACCCTGCTGGTAAATCCCAAGGGATAATCCACTGTCCATCTCTAAATGCTATCTCATTAAAATTATAGTTCTCGCGCTCAAGAAGTTCTCTTGAATCGGTTGTAAATTGCCTGAAGAGTGCCAAATCATTCCCAGTAAGATAATCCTCCTTTTGCTCATACTCCGATACTGGCAAAACGCGAAAACGATTTGTTCCATCAATATTAATCCTATGTACCCAAACCAAAGCGTACCCTGCATCGGCAATGTTGGTTTTTCCACCCTTCTTAATAATGTTAATTGCAGCAACGGCGCCACCGTTACGGTATCGTGGTCGCTGATTTGAAACGTAATTACCAAGGGAGAAAACCGCTACTCTTCCTATAGTTGAATCAGTATCAAAGGATGCCTCCATGCGCTGTAAAACATGTGGATGAGAACCAATTACCAAGCGAATGCCTAAATCGTGCATAAACTTAGTGAGCTTTAGCTGCTTCAATGAGGGTGTACGTTTATACTCTAACCCCCAATGCATGAAGGCAATAACTTCATCAACATCAAGTTTCATTGCCCTATTGTAGTCGGCTCTAATAAGTGCTGTATCAATTAAATTAACAACCGTAGACTTTGGAACCGGTATGCCATTAGTGCCATAGGTATAGTTTAACAGAGCTACACGAATTCCGTTCTTTTCCAAAACCAGAGGGTACGCTGTATCGCGATTCTGTGCATCTTTGTATGCACCCGCAAATGGGATGTTTCGATTATGCAGAACATCAATTGTTCTTAATATCCCCTTCTTGTGCCTGTCAACGGTATGATTATTAGCATTAACCAGAACATTTACTCCAGAATTTGTTAACCCATCCACCAGTTCATCGGGTGAGCTAAACTGAGGATAGCCCTTATAGGGAGGTCCAGCCAACGTAACCTCAAGGTTAGCAATGGCAAAATCAGCCTGTTTGAGTAATGGTGCCATACGGGAAAAAACATCATCGTAGCAATACCCTTCAATGTCATCGTAGTAGGCACCAGAAATCTGCGGGCCATGGCCCATTACATCGCCAATAAACATTAGGGTTAAGCTGCTATCTCGCTCTGATTCCTGAGAATAAATACCTTGCGAAGCAAAGAGCAATATGATAATTACGAAAATATGACGCATATCCTAAAGATTTTGCTCAAATATAATCAAAACATAATTTACTATCATTAAAGAATCTATAGTTTTATTAGGTTGCAGCGAACTAAGTGATTAACCGAGATATCTACTACCAAATAAAATATCTGATTACGTTTTTATAATTCCCGCTTTTCCCCCATTTTTGCATATTAAAAAATTGAAAGTATATGAAACCAACACTAATTATTCTTGCCGCAGGAATGGGAAGCAGGTATGGCAGCCTTAAGCAGGTTGATGCAGTTGGCCCTAATGGCGAAACCATAATTGACTATTCTGTTTTTGATGCGCTACGCGCAGGATTTGGAAAGATAGTATTTGTTATCCGCAAGGATATTGAGCAGGATTTTCTCGAAGTATTCGGAAAACGATTCGACGGGAAGGTCCCTTACGAAATTGTATTTCAGGAGTTGGATATACTACCCGATGGCATTCAATGCCCCCCAGACAGAGTAAAACCTTGGGGAACCGCACATGCAGTATGGGTATGCCGCAATGCTGTAAATGAGCCCTTTGCCGTTGTCAATGCTGATGACTTCTACGGAGCGGAATCGTTCAAGGTGCTGGCCGAGGCTCTTTCTCGCCCTAATGCCGGTACAGAAGATTACTTTATGGTAGGTTACAGGCTTGCCAATACGCTAAGCGAGGAGGGCTCAGTTTCGCGTGGTATCTGCACTGTTGATTCCAATTCAATGCTTAAAGATGTTGTAGAACGTACCCAAATTGAGCGCATCGATGGGAATGTAAAATATAAAGATGAGAAAGGCGAAATGGTTACGGTTGATGAACAGTCGCTTGTTTCCATGAATTTTTGGGGTTTTACTCCAAACTTCTTTGAACATATTAACTCTATGCTAAAGGAGTTTCTTAGCGGCTCTCTGGCAAACCCAAAGGCCGAATTTTACATTCCAACAGTGGTAAATAATCTAATAAAAAAAGGAACTTCAACCTGCGAAGTATTGCCAACTAAATCGCAATGGTTCGGGGTTACATACCCTGGCGATAAGCCAACCGTAATGGCTAAACTAGAAGAATTAATTAAAAAGGGAGAATACCCTACCCCATTGTTCTAGCAGATATTTAAAAAGCATGATTACCGTTGTAGCCATAATGACTGTTGGAATAGCCGTTGGGTATTTTATTCGCTCATATAAGCAGCTTGTTACACTCGCTGACAAGCTAACCATGTGGGCTATTTACCTCTTACTATTCCTGCTTGGCGTTGCCATAGGTGCCAATGAACTTATAATGAGGAGCCTTCCAACCCTAGGACTAACAGCCTTGATTATAACAATTGGTGGCGTTTTAGGTAGCATAGTTGTAGCCTGGGGCGTATATCATCTATTCTTTAAATCAAGAAGTATAAAAAAATGAGGGGTAGTCTAATAATACTCACCTTTTTTGCTATAGGCGTGGCCGCAGGGTTCTTCAATTTAATACCAGAGTTTTTGGTTAATAATGATTACTCTCACTGGGCACTCTATCTCCTTATGTTTTTAGTGGGCATTGGTATTGGCGCCGACCCAAACTCACTAAAGGCACTTAAAGGTTTTAATTTTAAGATACTTCTGGTGCCTTTTATTACAATAGCTGGTACAACGTTGGGGGTAATGGGTGTTTACCTAATTCTTGCCGATGTTAACTTTTATGATATTCTTGCCGTAGGATATGGATTTGGCTACTATAGCCTCTCAAGCATTTTTATCACCGAACTTAGGGGCGAAGAGTTCGGTGTTGTGGCTCTGCTAGCAAACGTTATGCGCGAAGTAATTACCCTGCTGGCGGCTCCTTTGTTTGCTGCATTTTTCGGGAAGTTGGCACCCATCGCATCGGGCGGGGCAACAAGCATGGATACCACACTACCTATAATTTCAAAAGCATCGGGCAAAGAATTCGCAATGATTTCCCTTTTTCATGGCATAGTTCTTACTATTCTTGTGCCGTTTTTAGTAACACTTGTTCTGAACGGATTTTAGCATAAACCCATGCCTATGCGTTATATCATTATAGCACTACTTTTCATCCTATCCAACCATGCTAAGGGCCAAAATGGTGCTATTGAGTTATCGGGCGATGTGCTTCAACTTGCAATACCTGGAGGGGCATTCGCATCAACCTTAATCTGGGCTGAGGAGGATTACAAAGGAACCTGGGAGGTTGTTAAAGCAGGGGTTGTATCAACAGTTGCTACATACGGCATAAAGTACATTGTAAATAAGGAGCGTCCCAATGGTGAGCCCTATGCTTTCCCTTCCGGACATACCTCTAGAGCATTCACAGGAGCTGCATTTATCCAACGAAAATTTGGGTGGAAGTATGGTGCTCCTGCATACTTGCTGGCAGGTTATACAGGATGGACTCGCATTCACTCTGGTAATCACGATTACTGGGATATTCTTGGAGGAGCAGCCGTTGGGATTGTTAGCGCTTACATCTTTGCAAAACCATACCAAGAAAGTAACGTTCGTATTGGCTTCTCTAGTCATAATAATCAGTACGCATTCACTTTTAGCTACTCTTTTTAGAAAGGGGCACGCACTATTGGTTATGCTTACATCATAATTCATATATTTGTAAAAAAACTAGTAATGGCAACTCACCAAAGTGATTTTCTGGTAATAGGCTCGGGTATTGCCGGTTTATCATTTGCTCTTAAGGCAGCCGAGTACGGACAGGTAATCCTTATCAGCAAGGCGAACCTTGATGAAACCAACACAGTTTATGCCCAGGGGGGCATAGCAGCAGTTACTTACGAACCCGATACTTTTGAGAAGCATATAAAGGATACAATGATTTGTGGCGATGGACTTTGCAACGAAGAGGTAGTTAGAATGGTAGTAACTGAAGCTCCTGAGCAAATAAAACAGCTTACCCAATGGGGAGTAAAGTTCGATAAAAAACCAACCGGCGAGTTCGATTTAGGGCGCGAGGGGGCTCACTCTGAGCATAGAGTACTTCATCATAAGGACAATACAGGATTTGAAATTCAGCGAGCTATTACACAAAGAACGCGATCTCATAAGAACATTAAGGTTTTTGAGAATCATTTTGCTGTTGAAATTATTACGCAGCATCATCTTGGAGAAAAGGTTAAGCGCGGTTTCCCAAACACAACCTGCTATGGTGCCTATGTACTAGACCTCAAAACGCAGAAGGTTGATACTTTTTTGGCCAAATCAACCGTAATGGCTACTGGAGGCGTTGGCAACATATACCACACCACAACCAACCCAAAGGTTGCCACCGGTGATGGCATAGCCATGGTTTACCGGGCTAAAGGTGATGTGGAAAACATGGAGTTTATCCAGTTTCATCCATCGTCGCTTTTTAATCCTGGAGAGCGCCCTTCATTTCTAATAACTGAGGCTATGCGCGGTTTTGGAGCCATATTAAAAACCACCGACGGCAAAGAGTTCATGCATAAGTATGATAAGAGAGGCTCTTTGGCACCTCGCGATATTGCTGCACGCGCCATTGATAATGAGATGAAAGTAAGGGGCGATGATTTTGTTTACCTTGATGTTAGTTTCAAAGATGCCAAAGAAATTCAAAAGCATTTCCCAAACATTTACGATAAGTGTCTTGAAATAGGAATAGATATTACCAAAGAGATGATTCCCGTTGTACCAGCAGCACACTACCTTTGCGGCGGTATTAAGGTTGATATGAATGGTGAGAGTTCCATCCATAATTTGTTTGCTATCGGGGAATGCTCCTCAACTGGTTTGCATGGAGCCAATCGCCTTGCTTCAAACTCACTTATTGAGGCGGTGGTGTATGCCGATAGAGCCGCCAAGCATACTATAGAAAAGTTGAATAGGATTGAGATAAACAGTAAGGTGCCCGACTGGGACTACGAAGGAACAACCCATAACGAGGAGATGGTACTTATTACGCAAAGCTATAAGGAGATGCAGCAGATAATGAGCAACTACGTGGGCATTGTCCGCTCTAACCTTAGGCTTGAGAGGGCGCTAACTCGTCTCGAAACTCTTTACAGAGAAACGGAGGAGCTCTACAAAAAATCGATACTCACCCAAAATCTATGTGAACTGCGTAACATGATAAATGTGGGTTACCTGATTATTAAGAATGCACAGATGATGCATGAAAGCAGAGGACTTCATTACTCCCTTGACTACCCAAAGGGTGAGGGCAGAGAGTTTTAAGCGATATAAACCTGCTTTATCGGTTATTTCTATTTATCAAGAAGCTATCGTTAAATCGAGCAATAATTGAAAAACGAAAATCCAGAATAGGGTTACGGATATCATAGTATAGCTGCGTACCAAAAGTAAGGTTAAAACCCTTAGCAACATCCTTACTATAAAATGCGCTTCCAGTTAACAGTTCGCGCTCGGGGTTATTAAGTTCGGTACGAACAGTAGAAACGGAACCAAAAATTTCCTGCCCTCTTGGTAGCATCATCTCCGACGCTCGCCAGTAACCTGCATTAATGAACCATGCGCTTGTCTTAAAGTACATTTTTGGATAAACCGCCCATCCATTTTGGTAAACATGATGCGGATTTGGGGAGAAATCTTTTCCAATAATAAAAATACCCTCCAACCCAAGCCTCTTTCCTTCGTCAACATTTACAAAAAAATTGATTCCACTGCCAAAGTTTCCTAAGGAAGTAACCCTTTCATCGGTAACATTAATCTGCCCTCCCTTGTGAATAGCTATGGCGTACAAGGGTACCTCAACATTAAACCCATTACCTCTACTTAAAACTACCCTGCCTGAAAATCCAGCGGTAAATTCCTCCTGAATAGTGTCATTCGGAAAAAGAAATGCCTCCCAATTGAGCCATGCATCAGCAACAAATCTATCTGAATTGTAAAGGAACTGAAATCCTCCCTCGGGTTGATGCGTAAATTCCCGCTCGGGCTTGTAAAGTGGTTCTGGCATGCCATGGCGTTCCAACGCATCAACATTTCCGATATTTAGAGTAAGATTTGGCGTAAGTTGCGTTTGGATTGTAAGCACTGGCACAACCCTTGTTATGGTCTCCTCTCCAAAAAACGATAGCATATGAAAGCCTCCGCTAATTTTTGCCCTAGAGCCCATGGTGTATGCTAAACGGGGCTCCACGTTAAAACCCGTTAGGGTATAGCCCTTCTGGATATCATTATAAAACTCCAAGTTATCGAAAAAAGATTTGCTACTTACATCAAAAAGCAAGGTGCCACTTTCGTTTTGAGCCTCTTTCTCTGCCTCCAGTGCTGGCGCTGTAGTTGCAAATCCGAGAATAAATATTATAGATAAAAGTCTGATCATACCTGTTTTATGCAATCAGTTTTATATGATTATCCTTTTTTTATGACTAAAACATGGTGGTTCAACAAATTTATGCGTCATTACGAGTGTACATTGCGAAGCAATGACGACAAAATATTTAGGCATCATTAAGGATAGTCATATTTTTAATCATTTTTCACAAAGGTAAGCAATTTTTAAGTATGCCTTTGAGTTATGATATTCATGTAGTTATCCGAAAAAAATAGTACTTTTGCCATCCGAAAACTAACTTACTAACAATGCAACAGATTGATTTAAAAAGATATAGACTCGTTAACAATATTGTAGGTTGGATTACCTTTGCAATTGCCGCCACAGTTTATCTTCTTACAATTGAGCCAACGGCAAGTTTTTGGGATTGTGGTGAGTTTATTGCCAGTGGTCATAAACTACTGGTTGGCCATCCACCAGGAGCCCCATTCTTTATGCTCCTCATGCGACTCTTTACAATGTTTGCTCCTAACGCAGACCTTGTGCCAATACTTGCCAACTCACTCTCTGCCCTAGCAAGTGCATTTACCATCCTTTTCCTTTTTTGGAGCATAACCCATCTTGCCCGCAAAATGGTTAATGTTAAGGATAATATCCTATCACAAACCCAACTGGTGCTGGTTATGGGCACTGGGTTGGTTGGGGCATTAACCTACACCTTTTCCGACACATTCTGGTTCTCTGCAGTAGAAGCTGAGGTTTACGCCACATCATCGCTTTTTACTGCGCTGGTTTTTTGGGCAATTTTAAAATGGGAGAATACAGCCTATGAACCTCATGCCAACCGTTGGCTTATTCTAATAGCATACCTAATGGGTTTATCAATAGGCGTGCATTTACTTAATCTACTGGCCATCCCTGCCATTGTAATGGTGTACTATTTCAAAAAGTATCAGGTTACCCCGTGGGGAGTTGTTAGGGCTCTGTTAATAAGTTTGGGCCTCCTAATAATTATGATGTATGGCATAATACAAGGATTTGTTGTGCTTGCATCAAAATTTGAGCTGCTTTTTGTGAATGGTTTTGGATTACCATTCAAATCAGGATTGCTATTTTTCTTAGCAGTGGTAGCTGGTTTAATAGTTTGGGGGATTAGCTACACACATAAACATGCCAAACCGATACTCAACACAATTATAGTTTGCTTTGCTGTTATTCTTATTGGTTACAGCTCCTTTGCAGTAATTTTAATCCGCTCCGATGCCAACCCTCCCATGGACCAGAACAGCCCTGATAATATGTTCTCATTGCTTTACTACCTGAACCGCGAGCAGTATGGCGACAGACCGCTGATTAAAGGGCCATCTTTTGATGCGCCTGTGGTTGAGAGGAAAAAAGGAGCACCCCAATACATCCAAAAGGATGATAAGTACATTGTAGCAACCAAAAAAACAGAGGTTGTTTTCGACAACAGGTTTGAGTCAATTTTTCCGCGGATGTACAGCTCAGACCCTCGCCATGTTGATGCTTATAAGCAGTGGAGTAACTTTAAAGGAAAGCCTATTAGGCTAACAAACCCGAGTGGGAAATCGGAAGTAAGGCGCGTTCCTACATTTGGAGAGAACCTTCGGTTCTTCTTCTCATACCAGCTAGGGCACATGTACTGGCGATACTTTATGTGGAACTTTGCCGGACGTCAAAATGATATTCAGGGACACGGCGAAATTGTTAAAGGCAACTGGATAAGCGGTATCCCGTTTATTGATACGCCACGCTTAGGTCCCCAAAGCGAACTGCCCCTCACCTACAGGAACAAAGCACATAACCGTTACTTTATGCTCCCACTGCTATTAGGTATTGTTGGTTTATTTTATCATTACCTTCGCAACAGGAAAGATTTTTGGATTGTTACGCTTCTTTTTGTGCTCACGGGCATAGCCATTGTTGTTTATCTAAACCAAACACCCTACCAGCCGCGTGAGCGTGATTATGCTTACGCTGGCAGCTTTTACGCTTTTAGCATTTGGATAGGACTTGGAGTGCTGGGTTTATATCAAGGTATTCGACATGTTTTTGCAAAAACTCCGGGAGCATACCTCTCGGTTGGCATTTGCCTTGTACTTGTGCCATCGGTTATGGCCATTGAGAATTGGGACGACCATGATCGCTCCGGTAACTATATCTCCATTGATTTTGCTAACAACACCTTAAAAACATGTAAACCCAACAGTATCCTTTTTACATATGGCGATAACGATACGTTCCCACTATGGTACGCTCAGGAGGTTGAAGCCATGCGCACCGATGTTAGGGTTGCCAACATCAGCTACATGCGTGCCGATTGGTATATTGACCAAATGCGCAGGAAAGCCTACGAGTCTGACACGCTACCCATTAGCATGACGCATAACCAGTACGTTACTGGAACTCGCGAAGTAGTTTTGGCTACCGATAGGTTGAAAAGACCCATGCATGTTAAGCAGGCCATTGATTTTGTTCTTAGCGACAGGCAGAATACCAAACTAAATTCTCCATTTGAACGGGGCGAAACCATAGATTTTTTTCCAACAAAATCATTGTATCTACCTGTTGATTTAGAAGATGTTAAAACAAATAATACAGTTCGCAAAGAGCGGCTAAGTCTGGTTGTAGATACTATGCAGTGGCGCATTCCAAAGAATTACATCTTAAAGGATGGCCTTTTTCTTATAGACCTAATGGCTCATAATAACTGGAACAGACCAATGTATTTTGCTGTTACTGTTAGTACCGATACATATCATGGGTTAGATAAGTATTTCCAAATGGATGGGCTAACCTACCAGATTGTTCCCATTGAGGCAAACAGGGTTGGTGGCAGATACGGTTCTGTTGATACAGATATTATGTACAGTAACCTAATGCAGAACTACCAATTCCGAAGCATATCAAATCCAGATGTATATATCAACGAAAATAGTAGTAAGATTATATCAAACTACCGTAATGTGTTTGGCCAGTTGGCACGTGCTTTGGTTGATGAGAATAAGGATGAGAAAGCCATCGCTGCGCTAGATAGGTGCATGGAGGTTATACCACATGAAACGGTTCCGTTCAATTTCTTTGCTCTCTCATTAATTGAGCAGTACTATAGAGCTAATGATATTGAGAAGGGAGTAAAATACTCAAGAATATTCATGGAGCAATGTGCCGATGAGTTGAGCTTCTTCCTATCGGTGCCTCAAAGATTTAGTAAAAATGTTAAAAATGAAACGGAGCTGAACCTATACCTTCTTAACGAACTTTTCAAAATGGCATCAAAATATGAGAACGATGAACATAAAGAGGAGTTGAAAGATATTTTTAACCTAATTGGCATGCAAAGATAAACGGCAGATAGTATATGTTTAACCTTAGTCCACCGAAATTTTTTACAAACTTTTTCACCAACTACACCTGGAGCTTTGCCAAGGATAGCGGTATGGTTTACATCACTTTTGACGATGGTCCCACCGAAGAGGTAACACCCTGGGTTTTAGATTTACTAAAAGAGCATAACGCCAAAGCCACCTTCTTTTGCCTAGGCAAAAAAGTGGAGATGCATCCTGAGATATTTGAGCGAATTGTGAACGAGGGCCATGCGGTTGGGAACCATACATACAGCCATCTGAAGGGTTGGGAAACCAGAACAGGACAGTACGTAGAGGATGTTGACCTGGCGAACCATCTAATAAAATCGGACCTCTTCCGCCCACCCTACGGCAGAATAAAAGGAACCCAATCGCGAATCCTACGTAAACGCTACAAGATAATTATGTGGAACATACTAAGCATGGACTACAGCCGCTGGGTAACCCCCAAACGCTGCGCCAGCATAGTTCTAAATAACCTACGCCCCGGTGCCATAATCGTTTTCCACGACTCCAAGAAAGCCGAAACCAACATGAAGTACGGTTTGGTAAAGCTGCTGGAGCAGGTTAGGAAGAGGGGGTTGGAGTTTGGGGTGGTGGAGTAAAATAATAGCTTTGACATGCAAAATGCAGTTATAATTCATATTGGATACCCTAAGACTGCCACCACCTGGCTTCAAAAGGAATTCTTTCCAAATGTTACAAATTGGAACTATTTGCCTCCCGGAATTTTTAATGAGCAGATAATAAAAATTGATCCATTTGATCCAAATTTAAATTTTGATGAGTGGAAAGAGAAAGATAGGTTAATCGTTTCAAATGAAAATTTTATTGGATTAGGAAGAACTAACGGATTTATAAAAATTGGGTTAGCCAATAGGTTAAAAAGTATTTTTCCTGATGCTAAAATAGTAATTTTTATTAGGAATCAATTGGATATGATAGCTTCGTCATATAATTGGAACGTAAAACGAATGGGCTGTAACCTTTCTCCAAAGAAATTTCTAAACTTTACTGATGGAAGACCCAATCAGATATCAATGTACAAATTATTCCATAATAATTATTATGAAATAATTAAATTATACTCTGAACTATTTGGAAAAGAAAATGTTTACGTATTCCTATTCGAAGACTTTCAGAGAAATCCAGAAAAGTTTATTAACAACTTTTGCAAAACCTTTGATTTTCAAACATCAGACAAAACCCTTGACTTTGCCCCAGTTAATTCCAAACTAAGAAAAGGTTTATTTTTCATAATAAGAATGCTTAACCTTTTTACCCAACCAAAAATCTTATATAGACATCATTTTATTTCGTTCCCTTATTTTGGAAGATATTTACCAGGTTTAGCTGAGCGCCTTAATAAATATAAAATTTTTGGTACCGTTCCAAATACCAAGGAAATTCTTGGAAAAGATCTAACAAATAAACTTAGCGAGTACTACAAACCCTTTAACAAACAGCTAACATTATACCTTGATAAAGAAAAATTACGGGAATATGGATACCCAGTTTAATTCAAACCCCATAATACATATAGGTTATAATAAAACAGCCACCACTTGGTTCCAGCAAAACCTGTTTCCTTTTGTAAGAAATTGCCATTATGTAAAACCCAAAATAATAAATAAAGAGCTAATCTATAAGGATCACTATCTTTTTGAAAAACAAAAAACTAGAGATTTTTTTGAAAGCCTCAGTAACAAGCGCCTACTTATATCATCAGAAGATTTTTGTTTAACTGCCCGTTCAAACCCTTTCTTTAAAGTTGGCATTTTAAAAAGAGTTAAGGAAACGTTTCCTGATGCTCATATGATTGTATTTATTCGGAACCAGCTGGATAGGTTACTTTCACTTTGGTTATTCTATATTAAAAATAGTGGGGGTACATATTCCTTTGAAAAATTTATAGCCAACAAGATAAGCAGAAAATATGGTGGTCACTCTGATATTTCACTTAATAACCTTAGGTATCACTACTTCCTAAACTCAATGGTTGAGATATTTGGAAGAGAAAACGTTTCAATATATTTATATGAAGAGTTTGCATCTAGCAATCTCCAATTTACAAGTTTATTTTGTGAGAGACATAACTTTGAGGTTGATCTTGAAAAGATAAATTTCTCTAAAGCTAACGAGGGGTTAAGAAAGCACCTAGTCCCATTATATAGATTCACCAATTTATTTACTAAACCTAAAATTCTTCATAGAAACTTTGCATTAAATATCCCTGGGTTCGATAAACTTATTAGCAAAAAATTATATGTACTTAATAACTTTAAACTAATGGGCAAAAAAGTATCACCCAAAGATTTCGCTAACAAGAAGACCCTCGATTATATAGCAGACTACTATAAAGAATCGAATTCTATTCTTGTGAAACAGTTCGGTTTGCCACTTAAAAAATTTGGCTACCCATTAGAATAAGAATTCTTTTTGTTTCTATAACTACGGATTAAGGTAATAATACTGTAAGGTAAAATTAAAAAAGCGACCTCTCTTAAAAAAAGTTTAGTAAAAAAACCTCTAAGGCCATAATTGAAAATGTAAGCAACCCTTGCCCGAATAGAGTAATACATCTGCTGCTTTAGTTTTAGCGATGTTACAGAAGAGGAATGCATCCTATACCTTACCAAAGGTATTGGGATTATTTCGGACTTAACCCTATAGCATATCCTTAACCATAGTTCATAATCCTCGCTATTTTTATAATTCTCATTGTAATGTCCAAATTTTTTTATCACAGATTTTCTATAGACTACCGAAGAATGATTGAATAGATTTGCCACATGAATATTCTTCCGTATTTGTTTATTAGAGAAACACTTAAATTCATGATTCTGTGGCATTTCGTCACCTTTTGCATCTATTAATATTTTCCGTGTTCCAATTAACATTAAATCAGGATCCTGCTCAAATCTTTCCATCTGAATCTTCAACTTTCGTTTTTCCCATAGATCATCTGCATCAATCCTTGCAATAACTGAACCTTTCGAACAATTTATACCAGTATTTAAAGATTTTGCAACCCCTTGTTGCTGAAAATTCCTCAAACAAATTATTCTATTGTCGTGACGACTAAACGAGTCAATAATGTTCTGAGTGTTATCACTTGAATTGTCATTTACTATAATCAGTTCAAACGCAGTGTATGTTTGCTTTAAAACAGATTCAATAGCATACTTTAAATAACGATCGCCATTATAAACTGGTAATATAACGCTTACAAAATCATTCATGCTTTATAATTGCTCTTATTCGCTTCATTAAAGCAAACGGATTACAAAATGATGCCAAGATAAAGAAACTAAAGCGGATAAACCCTTTCTGGGAGACAAGAGCCTTTCTAAAAAAGAATTGATGCAAAACTCTGGACAAAGATAATGCTTGGCTCGTATTCTTCCCAAAGTACATCTTCCTTAGGCGATTTAAACCCTTCTGTCTTTTAACAAAATAATCAAAAGCATCGTTATGCGGATATATTCTATAATAAGTTAAACAATCAGTTAAATTATGAAAAACTCCACCATCAAGCGCCATCCGTGCAAATAAATCATACTCCTCATAAGGAAAAGCTTCCTGATTGTATTTATAGTGTTGAAAAAAATCTCGCCTAACAGCAATACTTGTATGGCTGAGGGGAACAATTCCTTTGGTCAACTGCTTGTATATTAAATCGTGACTCTCTGCAAAATTCGACTTAAATGTAAACTTTGCGCATTTGTTAAAATAATAAATATTGTTAGACCCCAAAACATCAACATCTTCGTTATTCTCCATAAACTCATACTGCCTCTCGATCCTTCTGCAATCCATTTCATCATCAGGATCAATTCTTAGTATTATCTTTCCTTTACATTTCCCTAGCCCAAAATTTAAAGCATTAGCAAAGCCGACATTCTTTTTAATTTGAATAAGCTTAATTGGCAACTTCTTTGAATAAGAATTTATAATTTCAATTGAAGAGTCTGTTGATCCATCATCTACAATTACAATCTGAGTTGGTAGGACACTACTATTCTCTATGCTCAAAAAAAAATCATCAAGGTATTTAGCCTTATTATAGTTTGCTGAGAGTATTGAAGCATCGAGTTTTTCTTTCATAATAAAATCATTATCTCAAAAATAGTCTATAGCATATTTTGATTAAAACAAAGTTATTGTACTTAAAACGGCTAAAAGGTTTGATAGATAAATCCCTAATAATGTGCTTTCCTAGTAATTTTATATTAATTTTGAATTAAACTATTAATAATTAAAGCCATGAAATCAAAGATAGTAGTTTTTATTTTTCTGCTGATACTTTCCGCAAAAGGAATATCATACTCGCAAAACTGGGAGTGGTCTAATCACATTTCCGGAACTGGTAGCGCAATTACGACTGCCGTTGCAACCGATAATTCCGGAAGTTTTTTACATGCGCTCCAGATTAATGGTGACGTAACCATAGTAGGAACATCTCCACAGGTTGATTTAACCTCATCAGCCAATTCGTCCATCCTCATAAAGTATGATTCTAGCGGCAACTACCTATGGCACATCCAGATTGGACAATTAGACCCAAACAACCTGAAATACATCGTTGTTGACGAAGATGATAATATTTATATCTCAGGAGGTTTCGTTAGCAACTCTGAGGCTTGCACATTTGGTAGTACCGATGAAAACAACGTTGACTTAAACGGAAGTGGTCAAGACACTTACATTGCCAAATATGACCCTGATGGAATATTACAATGGGCTAAAAACGTTGCTACAACATCAGCTTTATGCCGAGCAGAGGGCATAGCTCTCGATCGTAATAACAATATTATAATTAATGGGTTTTTTAGAGGAGGAATCGGTACTGAACTCGATTTTGGCAACGGAAATATTCTAACATACAACGATCATGGAAGTGGGAACAACAGGGGGAATGGTTTCACCGCAATGTTTGATAACAACGGGAACTTTACATGGGCCACCCACTTTTCAGGTGATGATTTAGTTAGAGGATTTGCCATACAGCCATGTCAAATTGAAGGTAGTTTTGCTCTTTTCTCAATTGCTGGTTCTTTTGTGATTGAGGATACTGACCCACTAATTTCACTTCCTTCTGAACAGCTTCGCTGGGCTCTGGTTAAATTAGACGATTTCGGGAACCCCTTATGGTTAAGAACAGTTAGTACACCTAACGAAACAACCATAACTTCACAAAGTTTAACTTGCGATCAGGCTGGGAACCTTCTTCTGGCGGGTGATTTTTCATCTACAACAAGTTTTACAAACTCTGATGGTTTAGATGAAATTTCACTAGTATCCAACGGGTCTTTCGACCTGTTTCTAGCAAAATATAGTAAGGATGGTGATATTTTATGGGCAAAAGGGGCTGGAAGCCCATCCCTCGATAGGTCCATTGGAGTAACTTCAAACAATTACCAACACTCAATTTACGGTGTTTACTCAAATGAGTTTGAAGTGGAATACGATACTATTCCAGAATTTGATCTTACATATAGAACTTTAAACCTAAATTTTGATGCCAGTGGTAGCCTCCTCAGTTCAATTAGTTTAGGCCCTGTTGGCTCTGAGGACAGGAATGGAGGTATCTCTTTAGATGAGAATGGGAATAGCATCATTGCTGGTTTTTTTGAATCAGCCACAGTTGATATTGGTACCACCACATATACCAACGGTGGATTTAAAGATGCATTTATTGCAAAACATGTAAATATTAATGTTCTCCCATCAATAACACCTTTGCTTTGCCACGATGGTAGTGATGGTGAGATAAGTTTTGAAATTTCTGGAGGAGGAGAAGAACCATATAGTTATACATTTCGACGCGTAGGTGAAGATGAAGAAATTATTGATCAGGGCACCTATTCACAGCCATTAAACTATCAGAATTTAACTGGGAGTATTTACGCTATTGATATTGAGGATAATGCTGGGAGGGCAATAACAAAGTATTATGACGTTTCAGGACCGGATCCTATTACTATTTCCGAAAATATTACCCATGTAACTGGATGCTATGGTAATCAAAATGGTGAAATTGTTCTCATGGTTGAGGGCGGAGCAGAAAACTACACATTCCTCTGGGAATCAGAGGATGGATATGGGTTAACCCCCACTACTCAAGATCAGAATGCCCTAACAGCAGGTAATTATACCGTTACTGTTACTGATGATAATGGCTGTATAGCCAACGAAGCATTTCAGGTGAACCAACCTGATAAAATTGTTTTTGAGGGATCAGTTGTTACGAATAATACTGATAATAACCCCGACACACCTAATGGTGCAATAAACCTCGAAGTTTTAAATGCTGAAATACCTATTAGTTCATATGGATGGACAGGACCGAATGATTTTACAAGCAGTGACGAAGATATATCTTCCCTTATGGGAGGCACATATAATGTGTCAGTTACCGACGCAAACAGCTGTACTGCTGACACGAGTTTCCACCTAGTTGATGAAAACCTTTTCTACATTTGGATATCAGATAAGTCTGATCCTAAATGTAGAGGTGGAAGTGACGGAACTGCTACGGTAAGTTGGGATAATGAGGAAACAACAGATGGTATTCTTGTAGAATGGAGCGATGGGCAAACGACGGCAACTGCCACAAATCTGGCAGCCGGAACATACATTGCCACCGTTACCAACGATAACAGCACTCCTGATACCGCAGATGATTTTGAAGTAACCGTTTCAGTAGTTATTGACGAGCCTGCATATCCTTTTACTTTAAGCCATACAACATATCCAGCTACCTGTCCAAGCGATAACGATGGAGCAATTGTACTTCATGTCGATGGATGGTCATCCCCCTATACCTACGACTGGTCAACTGAAGATGGAAGCGGTTTAGTTAATGGGGATAAAAATCAGGAGGATCTAACGGTTGGCTCCTACTCGGTTATAGCTACTGATGATAATGGTTGCGTTAGAACCCGTAATATATCTGTAGGTTCAAATTATGCTGAACCTGATATATTATTGGATGCTACCCCCTCTTCATCGTTATGCGAAGGTATTTCAGTGGATTTTAATGCTTCTGGCGGGTCACATTACATCTTTTATGTTAACGATGAACCCCAAGGTGACTTCTCAACAGAGAACACCCTCGCCATTG
>JBKHAH010000117.1:0-7636 GCA_046542995.1 Bacteroidales bacterium | reverse complement strand
TATGGGAAACAGAAAAAGTACAGATATACCAAACAGCGGTGATGCTATTGTTGATGGTTATCATAACGATGAGGTACTTGGTGGCAACGGTGCGCGCGAAAGCTTAGATTGGACAAATGCCGTTTGGCCAAACGTACTTGAAATCGCAATCAGCCAAAACAATTCGCCGCTCTCTGCTGGAGTACACGGCATTGAAACAGGTGATATACTTGACATTGACTTTATTTACAGAAGCTACGCCAATGAAAGTGCCATAACTGTTTATGCCGATTTAGACCGAAATCCTTACAACGATAACAACATTGTAATAGATAATCAAAACACTTCAGAAACAGGAAGTACAATAACAGAATCTTCGATAAACTGGACTGTGCAAGATTTAATAGTTGGTAATACATACTACATTTATGCAGTAATAGATGACGGCACACACAAACGATACGTGTATTCCAATCATGAACTAGAAGTTGTACCAACGCAGGAAGCCCCAACTGCCGGAAACGGCAGCGAAAGCAATCCCTATCAAATAGCGAATTTGGAAAACCTGTATTGGCTCTCACAAAACGCTGCGTTTTGGGATGCCCATTACATTCAAACTGCTGATATTGATGCCGCTGAAACCGAAACCTGGTTTTCGGGCGAAGGTTTTCCGCCCATAGGTACGGAAGCGGAACCTTTTACCGGAGTATATGACGGCGATAATTATACAGTTAGTAATTTATACATCAACAGCCCCTTAGATTATGTCGGTTTGTTCGGTCATATTTGGGATGGCGGAAGCCTGAAAAACATAATACTTGAAAACGCATCAATTATTGCCACTTCCAACAGCGGATGGTTTTATGCGGGTGCTTTAGCTGGTTATAATTTTAGAGGCGAAGTATATAATTGCCATTCATCCGGAACTGTTCTAGGAGATAATGACGGAGCAACCGGCGGCTTAATTGGCAGTATTGAACAAGATGCCAACGTAAGCAATTCAAGTTCCTCTTGTTCGGTCAGCGGCGTTATGGATGTCGGGGGATTTGCCGGTGATATTTCTTATTCTGATGTGACAAATTGCAAGGCAACCGGAGAGGTTACCGGTTCGTCTTATGTCGGTGGGTTTACAGGCTATATATTAGGAGCTCGGATTAATAATTGTTTTGCAAAAGGAAATGTCTCCGGAAGTGAGTACATTGGAGGATTTGTAAGTGAAATCAGATATTCATCTGATCCTACAAATATAACTAACAGCTATTCATGGGGAAATGTAACAAGACTTACCGGAGCAACAGATGAACATATTGCCTCTTTTATAGGAAATTGTAGTGACAACGGCAGCACGGCGGTTGAAATTTCATATTCTTATGCCATTGGTGCAGTTATTTATGAAGATGCTGCCAATCCTACGGATAAAGGTTTTATAGGAGGTGAAATAGGAACGAATACCTATACGGCAAATTTTTTTGACGGCTCTGCATCTGAACAAACAAGCGGCATAGGTGCAAGCATCCAAACAACATCAGGAATGCAAACCATGAGTACTTTTACCGATGCCGGCTGGGATTTTATGGGCGAAACAACCAATGGCGAAAATGACTATTGGGGTATTAACCAAAATGAAAACAACGGCTATCCGTTCCTGAAATGGCAAGGCTACAAATTATACACCGAAGTTACCGAAAACCCCACAGCCGAAAGTTTGCAATGCCCTACGGCACTTGAAAATGTAACATTGACGGGGGGCGCAGCCAATACGGAAGGCAGTTTTGCTTTTGCCAATCCTACGGATATTCCCCCGGCAGGCACATCACAGCACGAAGTAATTTTTACGCCGAACGATGTGGAGAATTACAGCACGATATCCTTAACTATTGACGTTACCGTAGAAGATGATATCCACCCGGAAATTACATCAACTCACGATGCACAAACTATTGATGCAAACGATAATTGCGAAGCAAGCTTACCGGATTACACCGGTGATTTAACCGCAACCGACAATTGCAGCGATTTTGCTGATATAACTGTAACACAAACCCCCGAGGCCGGAACAGTAATTTCGGGAGCTGAAAATGCAGTTACTTTAACAGCAACAGACGAAGCCGGAAACTTTGCAGAAGTTTCGTTTAATGCAGAAGTTGTTGATAATACAAATCCTGTAATTACTTGCATCGAAAACCAAAGCATAGATTTAAACGAAGGCGAATCATTCTACACCGTACAAGGAACAGAATTTGACCCGACAGACACCGATGATAACTGCGGAATTTCAAGCGTAGAAAACGACTATAACAACACGGAAACCCTTGCTGGCGAAGAATTTACCGCCGGGACTCACACCATTACCTGGACGGTAACCGACAATTCCGGAAACACCGCCGATTGCAACTTTGATGTTACGATAAATGTGGCTGTCGGAATTTCGGATTTTCAAAATCTTAAAACATCTATCTATCCCAATCCGTTTTCGAATGAATTAGTTATTGAAACCGAAGGGAATACTGAAGAATTGACTTTTGAAATTATAAATGCAATGGGACAAGTTGTCCTAAAAGGGAATTTATTTGAGAAAACTACTGTGCAGACAAATAATTTTGCGCCAGGAGTTTATCTAATAAAACTAGGTGATGAAAATATCTTTGAATTTAAGAAGGTGATAAAAGAATAACTATCAATTTCGAATGAAATTCAATTAAACTATGTTTAATGGACGGAAGGCGGAAGCGTACTTATATTTAGTTTGAAGTATTACTTCTGTCTTTCGTCTTCCTCTTAATTTTTCTTTAAATTTATTAGGAACCATAACATCTGCAAAAACATTGCAGGGCATTACCTATTATTAGGTAACATGAATGGTTTTTACTACCAACCCGGTGTAAAATTAAGGCCAAACGTGGCGGCCTCAAAACCTCCCAGCTGAAAGGGAATGGCATAAAAAGGTTCTAAAATCATCATGCCAAACAGGTTTACCCTTAAGCTTACTCCGGCACTTACAACAGGTATCCTATCCTCAATGGCATCGGGAGTCCATTGAAGCTTAATATTATCCTTATCGTACCAAGCTAACCCGGCATCGGCAAAAAGGGTAAGCTCAGAAAAAAGATACTTTGATTTAAAGGCAGTTAGCCTTTCGGGTCCTGTAAATGGAAACCTTATCTCAAAGTTTGCAAGAGCCATATTATCGCCCATTAGGTGATCGGGCTGAATTCTTATACCATCAAATCCTATCTGATTGCTAAACGCCGCGTTATCATAACCCCTTATCAACCATGGATAACCCAGATAAAGCGGATAAATTTTATCAAGATTAGTACCATGCCTGCCATAGTACATCGCCCTAAAGGCAATGCTTATGGGTTTCATAAAAAAGTACCGCCTAAAATCGCCCATGGTACCCCAGTAATCAACAAGGCCAAACACCTTATCAACCTGAAAGCGTTGCCTTGAGCCATCCATTGGCGATGCAATGCCAAAGTGTGAGTTATCAACAACATAGGCCACGTTCAAGCGCTGCAGGCTGTACCCATCGGGGGCTTCGCCCTCCTCACGCCATGTGCCTGTGTAAAAATTGTTAACGTATAGGTGGGAGTGAATATCTACCCTGTAGTTGTACCAAGATAAATATCCTCCTGCTTCAATCCTTCGGGTTCGGGATAGGGGGAACTGTGCCATTCCACCAATTTTGGTTTCAAAAAGCCTGATATGGTACAAGGACAGGGTATCAAGAATGTCCCCAGTCTCATCATCAATGCCACTATTACTTCCAAAATAGGCATATGAATAAGGAATATGCGATGCAGTTACACCCCACATTATTCTATTCTTTTGATTTATATAGGTAACCTGCCCGCCAAAATCATAAATCTCACCGTTGAGTGCAAGTCCTACATGAAAAATGTTAGCACCAATAATATCGCTAAAAAGCATCTCAACACCACCAGCCATGCCAGTACCCATTTGCCCTGAAGAAACGCCAACACCTATATTCGAAATATAATCGAGTTTGAATTTGGGTTTATACTTGGCCACCTTAAAAGAGTCCTTAGGTGTTTCGGGCTGGCCCATTCTTTTTGCAATATTCCTGTCAATTATTCCTGATATTGCCCTGTTAAGAGGAGGTAGAGTTGCTGCGGTTAAATCTACAGCATGCGCAAACACCTCCTCAGAGTGCAACTCCTCTGGCTGGGCAGTAAAAATGGAGTATTTGCCATCAAAATAGTATGAATATGCCACCATCCCTGTTTCTTGTGATACGCTGAATGCAGGGGCCAGCTTTGTCATGCCAGATATACCTGTTAGAATTTGAGTTTCCTGAAAGACCTGCTCTGTTTCAAGGTTATACCGGTAAAGATTTCTAAAGCCATCCCTATCGCTTAAAAAGTAGATGTTTTCTGAATCGGGAGAAAATACCGGGTTAAGGTTTGATGCCCCGGAAAAGAAATGATGGGTCTGTGATTCTCCTGTTTCCAAATCAAGCGTGGCAATATAGTAACCTGGCATTCTTTCTGCGTAAACATCGCCTTTAGATGGTTTGTCTGTTACGTAGGCCAACTTCTTGCCATCGGGCGAAAAGTTTGGATGAATATTGGTCCAGGCATCATTCGTTAGCTTAATCACTTCGCCCGTTTTGATGTTATATTGATACAAGTTATTCACTCCATCAACAAGACCCGACACAACAATCCCATTACCATCGGGAGTCCAAACGGGGTAATTAAACGACGGTACGTTAGGAATCTTAATTTCATGCACCATCTTTTTCCTTTCAACATCAACCACCAGCAGCTTATTTATGCCTTTACTAAATGCAACAAATGCAAATAGTTTGCTGTCGGGCGACCATGCACCTGCTGATTCGATAAAATTAAGCGCATCAATTTCGTTACGATGAACGGTTGACGAGAGTTTCTGAACGATATTGCCCGTTTTGGTTTCTGCTAAAAATAAATCTATGGAGAACAGGTCCTTCTCAGAGTAGAATGCCACATGCTTCCCATCGGGGCTTATTGCTGGGGAGATATTTATGTGTCCAGCATTATCCTTATGAATGATTTTGGTGCCTGAAGGCGCATCAACGGTATCCTTCATCATCATTTTAAAATGCTCGATATTAACATTTCTCCATATTTTTGAGAACTCCTCTTCACCAAACCCCAAATATTTTTTTAAAGCAGCATCGTACCCATGCTTGGCCGTTTCAAGAAAAATTGGCTTAATTAGGCTGTCACCAAATGTTCTTCCTACAAAAGCCCAAAAAGAATGACCGTACCTATAAGGGAAATAGTTCTGATCCTGTGTCATCTTCTCAAGCGTAGGAAAGTTATCATTCAGCACAGCATCGCGCATCCACATGGCGGTATGTGGATCGATACTACCAATTGACAAGTACTCGGCCATACCTTCAATCATCCAGAGAGGGAGATTCCTAAGGGAATTGAGATTAGTTGAGTCCTTTGATAATATAGAATTAAACTGAAATGCATGCACAAGTTCATGACCCAGAACATGATCAATTTGCCCCCATGTTTCTGTAGCGGGCATTACTACCCTATTCTTTAAAGCCTCAGTAACGCCACCCGTTCCAACGCCCACGGAGCCAAATATGGCGGTTGTCTGCTGAAAATCGGCATGATTTGCATAGAATATAATTGGGTTTCGCTGCTTTATGGTATCTCGAAAAACCTCCAGATGCATGTTATACCATTGCTCCGAGGCTTGGGCCAAACGCTCAATTACCGAATCGTTCTCAAAATAATGGTATATCTCGAAATTAGGTGTTTTGTGTACTTTAAACTCAAACTTTTTATAAACAGGCTTATTCCTTCCAAAATACTGAGCACTAGCGTCATTGCCCTCAAAACAGAGCATTGCAACCACTAGCCATAATAATATTTTAATCCAATGATATCTCATAAAATATGCTGATAATAACCTTAACAAAATACCGGCTTAAGGTAGGCTATTTAAAATTTAATACAAAAAAAATACCCAAATGTTTCGCCATCATTTACAAAAGTCTTGATTTTTTGATGAATATTGGATAACTTGGGGGGGTACAAACATAAAAAAAAATAGTATGACTGACACAGTTCGAATTCTTGGTATTAGGATTAACGACCGCGTTAAGGAAGCGGGGAATGTACAGCGAGTCTTAACTCAATTTGGATGCTCAATAAAAACCAGGCTGGGGCTGCATGAGGTTACTGATAACCACTGCAGTACTTCAGGGCTAATTATACTTGAGCTTACAGGGTCGAAGGATGAGCAGGAAAAGTTCTATAAAGAGCTACAGATGATAAAAGGCATTAGCCTAAAGAGTATGGATCTCTAACTATTTATCCTTAAGTATTTTGTTTATTATAATTTAAGACGGGTTTTTTGTTACCCGTCTTGTTTTTTCTTTGCACAAAAATTGTGTGGATATAAAAGCGTTGGAGGCAAGCTGAAAATTTGGCAACACTTCCAGAAATTGCTACTTTTACTTTATGGAAAAAGGGAATGAAATATCAAAAAGAATTGAAGGATTGCTTGATAGCATTCGTTCAATAATAATTGATGCTCGAAAGAATGTTGCTAAGAATATCAACACAGAACTTCTATTAACTTACTGGAAAATTGGAAAGTTGATAGTCGACGTTGAGACTAGCAGCGATTTTGACCAAAAATCAACCAGACAGTTAATTTTAAACCTTTCAAATCAACTAACCAAAGAATTGGGCTCTGGATTTTCTCGTGCAAACCTATTCAATATGAGAAAATTCTACCTTGAATATCAAAATGTCCAGACAGTGTCTGGACAAATTAGTTGGTCTCACTACTGTGAACTACTGATAATTGAAGATAAACAAAAAAGAGCCTTTTATGAAAAAGAAGTCGAGAATGCAAATTGGTCTGTTCGTGAGCTAAAAAGGCAACTTGACAGTTCACTTTATGAAAGGCTATTATTATCCACTGGAAATGCGAATAAAGAAAAGGTAAATCAACTGGCAAGAAAAGGACAAGAGTTAGCCAAACCTGATGATATTATAAAAGATCCGTATGTTTTTGAATTTTTGGGAATTCCCGAAAACAAACCAATTCTAGAAAAAGATTTAGAAAAGAAACTTATTCGCCATATTGAAGACTTTCTCTTAGAACTAGGAAAAGGATTTATGTTTGTAGGTTCACAGCAAAGAATAACTATAAACAATACACACTATTACGTGGATATGGTCTTCTATAATAAAATTCTGAAGAGCTATATTTTGATTGAACTTAAAACAAGAAAACTTAAAGCCTCCGATGCAGGACAACTAAATGCATATTTGAATTTTTATAAAACTGAAATCAATGACACAAATGATAATCCTCCAATTGGAATAATTATATGCGCAGAAAAAGATGAAGTTGGTGCCGAATATATTTTAGGTGGTTATGAGAACAATGTATTTGCATCAAGATTTACGTACGTGTTGCCAAATAAAGAAGAACTAATTAAAGAATTAGAAATCGCATTGAAAGATTAATAGCCAGTGCCCAACAATGCGTATTACCAATTGCACCACAGCAGTATAGTAGGATTTTTCGCTGACAGGATATTTTCTTACCTTTACGAGTAGGGTTCGCGTAAACCCGCAACTGGTCATACGCTAGCCGTTGTACGCAAGTTTGA
>JBKHAH010000116.1:0-7747 GCA_046542995.1 Bacteroidales bacterium | reverse complement strand
TACTTGTAATCCCTGGCTAAAACATCGCCCCTTAGGGTCATTAGAGCGTTCATTGCAAGTGCTTGCATTTCATCTTCACCCGGATAAACTGCCACAGGAGCAATGAACCCTACCATATCTTTAACATAATCAACAAGGTATGGGTTGTGTGCAATACCTCCTGTAAGAATAATACCATCCACCCTGCCCTTTAAAACAACGGCCATTTGACCAATTTGCTTGGCAATATTATACGACATGGCATCCTGAAGAATGGTTGCCTTCTTATCGCCTTCTTTTGCTTTAACTTCAATTTCATAGGCATCGTTGGTTCCTGCATGAGCAACAAAACCTCCCTGACCAGTTAGCATTTTCTTAACCTCCTCGTAGGTTACCTCTCCACTAAAACAGAGTTTTGCCAGCTGACCCGCAGGTACTGTTCCTGAACGCTCGGGCGAGAATGGGCCTTCGCCATCAAGGGCGTTGTTAACATCAATAACCCTTCCCTTTTCATGAGCACCCACAGATATACCACCGCCCAGGTGTGCAACAATTACGTTAAGCTCCTCATACTTCTTGTCGAGGCTCTTGGCGTACTGACGCGCAATGGCCTTTTGGTTTAGGGCATGAAAAATAGAAACCCTCTCAAATTTTGGATGACCAGCAATCCTGGCAACATCCTGCATCTCATCAACCACAACGGGATCGGCAATATAAGCTTTGGCATTTGGCAAACTACGTGCAATATCATCGGCAATTAGAGCTCCGAGGTTACTGGCATGCTCGCCACGAATACAGTTTTTAAGATCCTCCTTCATCCTCTCGCTTACATGATACACACCTGATTCGATTGGCTTGATTAACCCTCCACGCCCAACAACTGCTGTTATTTTATTAATATCAAGCTCCGCTTCCTTCAGCTCTTTTAAAATAATCTCCTTGCGAAACTCGAACTGATCGGTAATGCGAGAATATTTTCTTAATTCCTCCGTATTGTGCCTAATGGTTTTTAGAAAAACTGATTTGGCATTCTTGTAAACTGCAATCTTTGTTGATGTAGAGCCTGGGTTAATAGCTAATATTTTAAATTCTTCCATTGTATTGAATGTGTTTTCAGGTTACTATTTTGCAGCATTGGCCGCCAAAGCAATTGAATACATTTTAGACTGAACGCTGTCGCCCCTTGAAGTAAGAACGCAAGGAACTTTAGCACCAACAACCATTGCGCCTAACTCTGCTTTAGCAAGCTTGGTACATGTTTTAAAGAATACGTTGCCACTCTCAATGTTTGGGAACAGGATACAATCTGCATCACCAGCAACCTCGCCGGTTAGTTTTTTAATCTTTGCAGATTCCTTATCAATTGCAACATCTAGTGCTAATGGGCCGTCAATACTTGCTCCTTTTATCTGACCACGATCGCCCATTTTGGCAATTATGCTTGCATCAACACATGCGGGCATTGCTGCAGAAACTTGCTCAGTAGCGGCCAGCAGAGCAACTTTAGGTTTCTCAATTCCTAATGAATGTGCAATGTTAATAATGTAGTTTGTAATGGCAATTTTCTGCTTAAGGTCTGGTGCAGGTATAATAGCCACATCACTTACAACAAGTAGCTTGTGGTAGGTTGGTACTTGTACAACGGTTACGTGACTAAGGACAGCCTTAGGTGGCATTAATCCTTTCTCCTTATTAAGAATGGCACGCATGTACTTATCAGTACTAACCAATCCTTTCATGAGGACATCACCCTCTCCTTTGTTTATAAGTTCAACTGCCTTGGATGCAGCTTTCATCTCATCACTCTCTTGAACAATTAGGAATTTTGACGGATCAATTTTATGCTTAACACAAACTTCCTTTATGGTATTTTCATCGCCTACAAGGGTTGCATCAATAATTCCCATATCAACAGCCATACTTACCGCCTCAATGGTGTGATCATCGTTTGCATAAGCAGCAACCAAGCGCTTCTTGGTTTTGCTACGGAGTACTTCAAAAAGTTGCTCTAGTTTTGTAATCATAATTAGGCTTTTATCTGTTTAATTTTTAATAGTTTAACTGACTTACGATCTCAGCAGTATCGGTTGCAATTACAAGCTCTTCGTTAGTTGTAATTGACATTACCTTTACTTTTGATTCAGGCTTGGTTAGCATTTTATCTTTACCTCTTACGCCTCGGTTTAAATCTGGATCAAAATCAACTCCCATGAAAGCCAGAGAACTTGACACATTCTCACGTAAAACGCTATCGTTTTCACCAACACCTCCTGTAAATACAATCAAATCAACACCTTCCATTGAAGCAGCGTATGATCCAACAAACTGCTTGATTCTGTAATAATACATATCAAGTGCTAAAATTGCACGCTCATGTCCTTCTCCTGCTGCATTCTCAAGATCTCTCATATCAGAAGACAACCCTGATATACCAACTACGCCACTTTTCTTATTAATTAAGTCGTTAATGCCTTTGAAACTAAGATTTTCACGCTCTGCGATGTATAGAAGTACTCCAGGGTCAATGTTACCACAACGGGTACCCATTATTAATCCATCAACGGGTGTGAATCCCATAGATGTATCAACCGATTCACCATTCTTTATGGCGGCAATTGAAGCTCCGTTTCCTAGATGACAGGTAATAATTTTACTTTTAGAATATTCCAAACCAGCAAGTTTACAAGCTTTTTTTGCTACAAATTTATGGCTGGTTCCATGAAAACCGTATTTTCTTACTTTTAGGTTTTCATAATACTTGTATGGTATGGCATAAAGGTAAGCATGTTTTGGCATGGTTTGATGGAAAGACGTATCAAATACTGCAACCTGAGGAACCCCTGGCAGCAAACTTTCCATTGAAAGTATGCCCTTAAGGTTAGCGGGGTTATGCAGCGGGGCAAGCTCAATACATTTTTCAATTTCAATTCTAACCCTCTCGTTAATTAAACTGCTCTCGGTAAAAAACTCTCCTCCATGAGCCACTCTATGGCCAACAGCCTTTATCTCATCTAAAGATCCAATTACACCGTGCTGGGGGTCAACAAGGGCTTTAAGAATTATATCAATACCTACGGTATGATCAGGAATATCTTTAACCAGCTCGAATCGTTCTTTTCCTTCTGGTTTATGAGTTAAAATTCCATCAGTTATACCGATACGTTCAACGATACCTTTGGCTAGGAGCGTTTCTTTTTCACTCATGTCGATTACCTGATATTTAATCGATGAGCTACCGCAATTTAGAACAAGAATAATCATGGGGATAATTGTTGATTGATTTACAGATACTTATATTAATTTTTGTGAACAATCAAAAGTAGTAAAAAATGTGATAAATTTTAAATGATTTATGTTAGGTTTATATTATATTATTTTCCATAAGCTTTTTAATCTGTTTGAAACTAGCTGATTTTATGGTGTTTTTAATTTGATATTACAGTTGAACCATGATTAAAAACATGTTTAATATTACTAATCAGTTGCTTAAATAATTTTTAGGGCTTTTTATCTGATGATAAGGCAAGTCTAAATCCAATGTAGCTTCTCTTGTTTCCAGGATCGTCGCTGCCACGGCATGATGGTCTGCTCCCGCCGACATAACCGTACCAACTACCTCCTTTAACAATGCGAAAATCGCCTTCATCTGGCCCTTTAGGATTTGTTTTGGGAGAATCGGTAAAACGACTAAACCAATCGCTTGTCCATTCCCATACGTTACCGCTCATGTCGTATAGGCCCAGCTCATTTGGTTCATGTTGCCCTACTGGATGTGTTTTATTTGCACTATTGCCTGCGTACCACGAAACAAAATTAATGTTGTTTCCTCCTACGTACCTATAGCCTCTGCTCTTCTGACCTCCTTTGGCAGCATACTCCCATTCGGCCTCAGTTGGTAACCTGTAATTTTTCCCCGTTAACTCATTGAGCGCTTCAATAAAATTTTGAATATCCAACCAGCTTACTCGCTCTACAGGACATTGGTCACAGCCACTAAAATGGCTAGGATTATTTCCCATAATGGTCTTCCATTGCGATTGTGTAACCTCATACTTTCCAATGTAAAAGTCGCTAATTGTTACGGGGTGAACAGGCTTTTCCTCCTTATTTCCATCACCAAAAGTATCGCCCATCCTAAATGAACCACCCTTAACAAATACCATTTGATTCTCAAAAGGATCAGAAACTGTTTTAAGTTGAAAATCGAACTCTCCCTTCCCTGCATACGAGACATTTATCGACTCAACGAACGACAAGCCATCCTTTTCCAATTTAACTATATGATCTCCATACTCCAGCCAAAGGGTGAGTGGTGTTACACCCTTATCTTCCTGATTAATATTTACTTTTGCTCCGCTGGGATCACTTTTTAACTTTACCTCTCTACCAGAAGCAAGAGATACTTCAATTAACTGGGCTTCTTCATCAGAAATATTTATTCTCTTCATTAAAGATGTATATCCTTGTTTTTCAACCTTTAATGTATAATCGCCCAGATCAATACCTGTTATGGTTCTGGGTGTTAAGCCGTACATTCTTCCATTTAATGAAATCATTGCCTGAGGAGGATCGCTAATTATTTCTAGCGTTCCTGTCATGGCTTTCATAATTAAATCAATAGCTAAATCTCTCCCTCTAACAACATTCATTTTATGCTCTCTAGAAACAAAATATTGTTTCTGAACTTTAATGGTATGATCGCCCTCCTCTAGCCTTCCAGTCCAGGAGGTTGTCCCAACAATCCTGTTGTTAATGCTAATAATACCATCTTCATTAGTGTTAACAGTAACTTTTGCAGTAGCTTTTTCCATAGTAAAAGTTATCTCTTTAACTTCTCCATCAGCCACCTCAACTTCTTTTTCTTGCGATAAATAATCGGGATGTACCAGCTTGATGCGATGTATGCCTCCAGCTATATTAGTAATAGTTGCTGGTGTTTTTTTCCCTGTATTTATATTGTTTAAGTAAACTTTCATTCCTTCTTCTGGTAAAGAAATGATTTTTAAAACACAACTCTTCTGTTTAAAATCAATGTTTTTAGCCTCATTAGTATTAATAAAGAGAATTACTGCTAATGGAATTAACCCTATTATGTACTTAATAAATTTAAGCATTTTAAAAAATTAACTTATTGCTTATCGAAGTTAATAAAAATGAGCAATATGGAGTATACATGTAACAAGAAATTAAACTATAATTAAATGACTGCTTAAACTTTCTAAACAAAATATTTGCTGGTTAAAATAAATGTACTTTTATTTGTGGTGTAATTAAGGTATTATGGTGATATTAAAAAATACAGCATGGTGGTGGCACAGTTTAATCTCTCATCAACGAGGGTATTAACCTAAGGCGCTACTATTGCATAAATAATAAGGCTGCAGGTAACCCCTGCGGCCTTTGTTTTTATATAACTATACTATTTTGAAAAACTTTATTCTGATATTGATTTGGACATGGCGTTGGCGGGGCCTCCCCGCCCTTAAATAGCTTGCGCCCTACGTGGGTGCTGTGTGCAATGCTACAATGTGCACTTCAATTTTTATCAACACAAAATATTTACAAAAATCCAAATCTTTTTAAAATCAGAAATAATGGAAACTACAAATATTACTAAAACTCAAATTGAAGTATCTCCTTTAAAATCAATGTTAAACAATAGCGACGGAATGTATGGTCCGTTTGGCGGAGCATACGTTCCTCCTATTTTGGCTGAACCCCTAAATAAGCTTGCTGATTTTTTTGATAGTGAAACACAAAAGGAATCATTTAATCGTGAGTTTATTCATTATCTCAAAACGTATGTTGGCAGACCATCTCCACTATACCTTGCAAAACGGTTAAGCAAGCATGTAGGGTCAACAATATACCTTAAGCGCGAGGATTTGAATCACACAGGCTCACACAAAATTAACAACACCATAGGTCAAATCCTAGTTGCCAAGAATATGGGTGCAAAGGAAATTATTGCAGAAACAGGAGCAGGACAGCACGGAGTAGCCACTGCAACCGCCGCTGCGTTAATGGGCATTCCATGCAAGGTTTTTATGGGTGCCATTGATGTTGAGCGTCAGTCTTTAAATGTTCGAAGGATGAAGCTACTTGGCGCAGAGGTAATACCCACCGATTTGGGGACTAAAACCCTAAAGGATGCCGTTGACGCAGCGCTAGGATACTATATTGAACACCCTGATTCATACTACCTTCTTGGCTCGCAAGTTGGTCCTCATCCCTACCCACGTATGGTTGGATACTTTCAGAGTGTAATAGGACAAGAGGCACGTGCCCAAATTATTGAAGCAGAAGGACGTTTGCCTCAGTCTATTTTTGCCTGTTTAGGGGGAGGCTCTAACGCTATAGGCTTATTTTCTGGATTTTTTGATGATGTTGAAGTTTCAATATATGGTGCAGAAGGTGGAGGTCAAGCAACCCTAAGCAATACCGCTGCAACTCTATCGTTAGGGAAACCAACCGTTTTTCAAGGTACATACTCCTACTGCCTGGTTGATAATGAGGGGAACCCTGTGGAATCGCACTCCATTGCAGCGGGATTAGACTACCCAGGAATTAGTCCGCAACATGCATACCTAAAAGATTCCAACCGAGCTCAGTATTTTCCAATTACCGATACTGAGGCAATTGAAGGTTACAAACTTTTATCTGCCCTTGAAGGAATTACACCAGCGGTAGAATCGAGCCATGCCATTGCTTTAGCAGCAAAAACATTAAAAGGGAAAAATAATTTAGCAATTATAAATCTCTCAGGACGTGGCGATAAGGATGTTGGCAGAGACCTTGAGTAAAATATTTGTACATACCCGTCAGACTACTTATAAAAGGTCTGACGGGTTTAGTTATGTAATTATAATGGCAACAAAGAACATAAAAACAATCGCATTTATGTTCATCCCCAAATTATATATTGAAACGCACACCACCCCCAAATAGCACTTGGCCAATACCCGGGGTCTGCATAATTATCAACCTACTATTTGCGAAAAGAGTCAATGATTTTGACAACTCAAAATCGAACCCAACGCCACATGTTGCCCCAAACAAATAGTTGGTTACAAGTATGTATTCCCCTTCAAGTCGATAATTACCAGGATATAACTCTACTGGGGTAGCGATAGTTGCGCGTAAATTGTCCTCTCGAGAGAAAGTTACTCCTGCATTTATAACCATCGCAAACCATTTTATCTTAAAAGGTTGAATAAAAGGAGTTAGGCTAACTAGCCTAGAGCTGTATGAATAGGGTATGTAGAGATTGGATGGCCAGTATGAAAAGTACCTTCTTTCGTTATGATAGTAGTGGGAATATCCCAATGATAAACCATAGAATCCTTTCCTCGCCCCATACTCGACACCCAGCATTTGACCGGGATAGTTGTCTCCTGCTACTGAAATCATCGAATACACACCTAGCCGGTGTTGGATGCTATCGGGATTAGCAGAATAGCTTGCCTGGTTTCCTATAAAAAGAAAAGCTAAAACAAGTACAAAAAAATAATGCATAATTAATTTTTTAAAAGACCTCACGAGTATTTAACTCGTGAAGTCTTTGTTAATAGTTAAATTTCGGATATAGATAAAGTGAAATCGAAAACATTGCTTGTCTGTCTTACTTTAAAGCCACCATAGGTTGGCGATAGATGATTAGTATTGTAAAACCAATCCCTATCCCATTCGCTATGGCCTAACCCTGTTCCAGTTACTTCAAGTTCAGCAGATGCGGTAACTTCAGCAGAAACAGCATCTGCTTTATAGC
>JBKHAH010000031.1:0-34223 GCA_046542995.1 Bacteroidales bacterium | reverse complement strand
CTGATTTTCAGTAGTGATTTTTTAGGGCGTCGTTGTAGTGCACAAAACAGGAAGATATGAAATCATTATTTAATATTTAACGGAAAAAATTGGTAAATTGTACTCCTATACTTTTGAGGTAGCTGCTAAAATCTTTATATTGTTTAGCATACAAATGGAAATAGCAGAACAAAACTCCTTGTCAGCTGTTTAAAACTATGAAATTTCAAACAATAATAGACTTGTTATGCAAATATTCACCAAAAACAGGCTAACCTTTATTAAAGCCTTCTTAGTGCTTTCGATTCTGTTACTTTTTAATCAGGTTGTAATGGCTCAAAGCGGCTACACCGAATTTGCAGATAAAAGCTTAGTGACACAAAATATTGGAATGTACACCCTTGGAGGATGGGCCATTGCTAATATTGCCACAGGAGCATACGGATGGGCACACAGCAGCGATGACAGGATGTACTTTAACCAGATGAACCTAATGTGGAATGTTTTTAACCTATCCATTGCGGGATTTGCCCTCTACAGTAACTCTCAGATAGATTTTGCTAGCATGTCAGCAGACGGTGTTCTGAATAGTCATATCAAAACGGAAAGAATTCTACTCATTAATTCAGCACTCGACTTGGGTTATATTGGAACCGGCTTTCTGCTAAACTACTTTTCCAAAAGTTCGAATAAAAATCAACATATCCTTCGCGGATATGGCAATTCACTTATTCTTCAGGGTGGTTTTTTACTGGTTTTTGATTTGGTGTTATATCAGATACTAAAAACACAGCGACTTGATTTTGTTAGTGGATTAAGCGCATTTAACACACCCGAAGCCATTGGGTTAAGTATGTCATTTAACTTTTAATCATTTTAAAATGGCATTTTACCAATTACATAAAGAGCAGTTTATCCCAGCCAGCATCGATACGGTTTGGGGTTTTATCTCATCGCCAGGCAACCTAAAAGAGATCACTCCAAAATATATGGGCTTTGAGGTAACCTCTAAGAATTTGCCAGAGAGAGTTTACCCAGGCATGATTATCAGCTACAAAGTAAAACCTCTGCTTGGCATACCAATGGCTTGGCTAACAGAAATTACACATGTAGTTGATAAAGAGTGTTTTGTTGATGAACAAAAGATTGGTCCCTACGCCTTCTGGCATCATCAGCACTTTACAAAACAGGTTGAGGGAGGTGTACTAATGACTGATATTGTGTCGTACAAGCCTCCGTTGGGTTTTCTGGGCAGTATTGCAAACTGGCTATTTATAAAAAAGCAGCTGAACGGTATTTTTAACTATAGAGAGAAGATTCTAAATAAAATTTTTCCTGTCAAGAAAAATAGCGATACTTAAACCACTTCTTTTTAAAATGATCCTGCCAGCAGGTTGCCATATGATACCTGCTATACTTTATAGTGTTATATGTAGGACTTTCGTGATTATAGTAACAATCTAGCCATTATTGCCTGATAATTGATGGGCACAAAACAAAACCGAAGCCAAGCTATAAAAAAATTCCTCGCCTAAAAAGTAAGATTAAGATTAACTATACTACTATTATACCTGGGATCCCATGGTTTATATGGCGAATTGGATTTGTCAAAAGCACCAAGAATTCCATAGGGGTTAATATGAAAATTTAAACCGGAGGTATTACTTCCCTGCGAACCAAATGAGTCTTTCACAAGATAATCAGTAACAAAAAAACCGGCTGTGCCCCCTATTGCTCCTGCCCACAGGTAACCTTCAAACGATGCATCCGTTAAAACTGCCAGAGCTATTCCTACCAGACCACCTGCCCCTTCACCAATTGCAATAATGTTTCCCTGTTGGCGCGAATAGTTATAATTCTTTGTTTTCAGAATTCCCCCTGCAATTCCTACTGAAGAGCCAAGCAAAGTAAGCCCAACGTAAAGTTGGTCGCTCTCTATGTTAAGCGACTCGCCAATTGCAAATGGGTAAACAGAACTCACCAGACCAAGGCTATTAATTACAACCACATCGCCGGGGGTAACCATGTTTTTTGAATATAGGTAATTTCCGGCAAACATACCGGCACCAGATACTGCTAGCATTGATGCGCCAGAAACAGAGGAGCTGATGTTTTCGCTATCAGCAAATAGCATTGGTACAAGTGCGCCATATCCCATGCCCCATATTCCGCCAGAACCAATGCTGCTTACCCTTCCCCATGTATAGTTTTTGTTTTTGGCTGCAAAATATCCTAAAAAACTTTCCGCTATGCTAAAACCAACAGAAAGCCCTGCTCTTGTTTTGATATCATCAGAATCAATAAGCGAAGAAAATGCCATGCCGTGCATTGCTCCAACACCAGCACCATAGGTGTACCCCCAAGCCATGCCATTACTAACTTCCTTCTCCCTTGTTGCAAGAAAAGGGATGAAGAAACCGCCACCACCAACTAAAAGGTACGATGCCGTGTAGGCTTTATAATCTTCTGCACCTAAAGCAACAGGGATTCCCCAACCGTATAATCCCAGTGAAAATGCGGTTGATGAAACAATTAACCTACGATTCCCCTCTGTGGACATGTCTTCGTCAACGTAACCTCTAGTAGATTTGATTTGTACAATCTCCTGGCAGATTTCATCAAGCTGCGATTGGCTAATTGTTCTTTTCTCGGTTTGAAAGATGCCTTCATCTTTGAAAGTAATGTTTAAAGTTAGCTGATCACCATCTTTGGTGAGCGTTGCCTGCTGAAAATCATTATATTTTGTGAATACCGAGATTTTATTGCCAAGCTCTGGTTCTATTACTCTCAAGTTGTCACAAAATGGGGCGGTTGCTTGCTGAGCAAATACATTACTAGACGCACAGATAATGATTACTTGGATTAGCTTTAACCAAAGGTATTTGTAAATTTTTTTCATGACATTTTTTTTATAAATTAAAACAAAACTTTTTTAATATCAACTTTTAACTAAAAAAACGGGTGGGCTTAATTTTCTTTTTATCATACAATACTCATTCTCGATAATAAGAAAGGAACGTTGCTTATAAGAAGGTTTATTGAAAAATTAGATTTGCAACCCGTACTGCTTCATCTTGTTGTAAAGTGTTTTACGGTCAATGTTGAGCAGGCTGGCCGCTTTACTCTTATTGTACCGTACTTTTTCGAGCGTTGATAAGATTAGGTCCTTTTCAGCTAGCTCCTTAAGTTGCTTAAGGTTTTCGGGTTGGCTGTTTGTATGTGAGAAACTGTTTTGCTTGTATTTGCTAGATATTATTTCTGGGGGGAGGCTCTTTACAGTAATTTGTGAACCCTGCTCAACTAGCACGGCTCTTCTAATTACGTTTCTTAGTTCCCTTATATTTCCGGGCCAGGAATAATGGTTGAAAGCCTCTATTGCTTGGCTTGAAAAACCGCTTATGTTTTTATCCAGCTCGTTATTTGCAAATTCTAAAAACTGGTTGGCAAATAGTGGTAAATCTTTTATACGCTCACTAAGAGGAGCAACAAATATAAAGAACTCATTAAGCCTATGATACAAATCCTCTCTGAACTCACCATTTCGAACAGCCTCTTGCAGGTCGTCGTTTGAGGCGGCAATAATTCTTACATCAACCTTTACCTCGCGGTTGCTTCCTATGGGCTTAATTTTTCGTTCCTGTATGGCACGCAGTAAATTAACCTGTACCTGGTATGATAAATTGCCAATCTCATCGAGAAACAATGTTCCCCCATTGGCCACCTCAAACTGTCCTGTTTTATCGGATATGGCACCTGTAAATGAGCCTTTTATATGGCCAAAAAACTCGCTTAGTGCTAAATCTTTTGAGAGTGCCCCACAGTCAACCGCTACAAAAGGGTTATTCTTGCGCTTACTCTGCTCATGAATTCTTCGGGCAACATACTCCTTGCCAGTGCCGCTATCTCCCTGTATAATAACCGACAGGTTAGTTGGGGCAACTAAATCTACATAGCTCTTAACCTCCTGAGCATTTTCGCTAACACCTTGAATAAAAACACTCTCCGAACTTGTTGGCTTTTTAACCTTCTTCTCCCCCTTCTTATCTGCAGAATCCTTTTGTGCCAGTAGGTTTTGAATGGTCAACAAGATTTCATCAGGATTAATAGGTTTTGCTACATAATCGAAGGCACCTAACTTTATGGTTTTAACTGCCATGCGGATATCAGCGTAACCTGTCATAATAACTACGCCTGGGCTTGGCTGTAAGCTTTTTCCTTCTTGCAATATATCAAGACCCGAGCCATCAGGCAGTCGGTAATCGGTAAGTATAATATCAAACCGTTCTGTTTTTAGCAGTTTTAGTGCCTCAATAACAGAAAAGGCATCCTGAACATCATGCCCCTTTTTTGATAAAAAGGTTTTAAGCATAATGCAGAAGCTCGAATCATCGTCAACTACAAGTATTTTTGCCATGTTGCGCCAAGCATTAAAAAAATCCCAACAAAGCTAAGGTACTAAGTTTCTATGGTAAATTAGCAATGATTATTCCAAAATTTATTTTTAAAATGATTTGATTTTTTTTAGCAAACTACGTATCAACCCAATCGTTGTTGTCTTTTATAAGTTGTATAAGCTTATCAACGGCTTGCGACTCAGGGATATTTTTCTGAATTACCTCCTTTTTTCTATACAATGTTACCAAGCCCTTGCCTGAGCCCACATACCCATAATCGGCATCGGCCATTTCGCCCGGACCATTAACAATACATCCCATTACTCCAATCTTTAACCCTTTTAAATGAGCGGTCTTCTCCTTTACCTTACGTAAAGTTTCGTTAAGGTTAAAGAGCGTTCTGCCGCATCCGGGGCATGAGATGAATTCGGTGCGGGTAATTCGAACCCTGGCGGCCTGCAAAATACCAAAGGTTATTGCTCTAATGCTTTTTTGAGCGATATGTTGAGATGCTGAAATCATCAGCCCATCGCCCATACCATCAAGAAATAGGGAGCCTGCAATAGCAGCAGACTCTATTTGAAGATTGCTTGTAGATTCTTCTGGAAAATTGAATGAAATAATACACGGATTTTCAATATCATTCTCTATTAACGCAAAGAGGGTATTGCGCACATTATAAAAACTGTAGGGCGACCCCGCTTTTAGTATGATTATTGCCGATGGATGATTCTTTAACAAGAGAAGTTGCTCTAATTTTAACGAGCTGACATTAACCTCAATAAAGAATGGTTGATCTTGTAAAGAAGAGCTGAAATCGGAAGAGCATATATCAAAGCATCTGTGCTTACAGTGCTTCTCGTTGCCAACTAAAGGTAAGGCTTCTGGATGCGGAATTTGAGTTGTTGAAGCCTTTCCCAAGTAAAAGTAGTCGGCAGCATGCTCGTTAGCACTCCACTCTCCAGTAGATTCGCTGTATGTCCATCCCCACTCCTCAATGCTTTCAATTAGCTGTTGATTTTGTTGAGAAATATCGGCCATCACAATTGGAGGGTTCTCTCCTCCAACATTCAGGAGCGTAGCCGTTTTTCGTTTGTTATATTCAAACGGGTTTACTTCTATTTTTTTTGGTGTAATTGTGATCTTTTTATTATCCCAGTATTTAAAAAGGTCAACCAGCAACTTTGCCACTGGAATTTCCTTTTCAGGATCCTCCGTTAATGATACCCTGATGGTATCGCCAAGTCCATCAACAAGCAGGGCTCCAATGCCTACTGCCGACTTTATGCGACCATCCTCTCCCTCGCCAGCTTCGGTTACTCCCAGGTGAAGCGGGTAGCTCATTCCCTCATCGTTCATCATTTTATGCAAATAACGGGTTGCCTGAACCATCACCCGCGTATTGCTCGATTTCATGCTAACCACCAGCTGGTGATGATTGTGCTTATGGCATATTCGAATAAATTCCATTGCTGAATGCGCCATTCCCTCAGGAGTATCGCCATATCGGTTCATAATGCGATGCGAGAGCGATCCGTGATTGACCCCTATGCGAATGGCAACATTGTTCTGCCTACATATTTCAAGTAGACCCAAGAAACGCTCCTCTGCTTGCAGTAACTCCGCCTCATAATCAGATGCGGATAGGTTAAATGCTGAAGTTCTTGATTTTTCGGAATAGTTTCCAGGATTAATCCTGATTTTGTCGGCATATTTCGCTGCTTCAAGTGCGGCTGAGGGATTAAAATGTATGTCGGCAATAATGGGCGTTTTGTATCCTATTTCTCTAAGTTCGTTTTTTATTTTTTCTAGGCTTTTCGCCTCCCTGACTCCTTGCGTAGTTATTCGTATGTACTCTGCACCGGCTTCAATGGCTCTAACCGACTGCTCAACAGTTGCATCAATATCATTTGTGTTTGTAGATGTCATGGTTTGCAAGCGAATAGGATTCCTGCCACCAAGCGGACTGCTGCCAATAGCTACCTCAACTGTTGGTTTCCTTTTATACTCTTTATAATTATAGTATGATGAGTAATCTTTTTCGTTCATTTCACGATCTTGTTCTATAACGTAATAAGTTTATGAAACACACCCAACAATTTGTTGGTTAAGCAATGGTAAAATTATTCTTAAAACTAAGCAAAATGTAATAAAAATCGTCTAAATTTGTTGGTAGAGTATTTATAATTACTAAAATAACCTGATAATGAAAAACATAATTGTTCCAATAGACTTCTCAGAAGAATCGTTAAACGGTCTTAACCTTGCCGTTATTTTTGCAAACAAGCATAAGTGTAAAATCCAAATGGTTTACGTTATAAAGCATCCGTATGAACTAGGTAAACTGAACATGGAGGATGAAAAGAAGGAGGCAACCAGCGCCTTTAAGAATATTTTAAAAGAGTATTCGCCCAAGATGCACGATGCAAACAAACTTGAGTTTATAATAAAGAAGGGGAAAATTTATAAGGAGATTGTAAACCAAGCTCAGGCTTTTGAGAAATCTGTAATTATTACCTCTACGCATGGAGCATCTGGGTTTGAGGAACTTTTTATTGGAAGCAACGCGTTAAAAATCATATCATCATCCGATATTCCTGTAATAACCGTTAGGAAGGAACTAAAATCAACAGATATAAAAAACATTGTATTACCCATAGACACTACCAAAGAAACTCGTCAGAAAGTACCTTTGACCATAGAGATTGCTAAAGCCTTCAATGCTAAAATACATGTTTTAGCCTATACTTATACTGGCATAGCAGAGGCTGAAGAGAAGGTTAAAGCATACAGCAAGCAGGCTTGTGATTTTATAAAAGATCATCAGGTTGAATATACCGTGGAGCATAAGTCTGGTAGCAGTATGGTTAAAACAACCATTGATTTTGCAGAGAGAGTTGATGCCAACCTTATCTCAATTATGACAGAGCAGGACGATAGCCTTGCTGACTTGCTACTTGGAACAAACGCTCAGCAAATGCTAAATAAATCGCCTGTTCCTGTTCTTAGCGTAACGCCAAAAGACTTTTTTTACAAGGAGAGTTTCAAAACGTTTGGATCTGGAAACTAGAAACTTATTTCATTAATGTGTGTGTTTGTGTTTTACAAGATAGTAATGCGCTAAACTTTTCATCCCTAACTGTGTTATCAACAATAAATAAACCGTAATAAAATGAGCAAAGCAGAAATTTCTCTCGATTGGCAAGGCGACATGTCTTTTGAAACCGAATTGGATGGACATAGAATACAGATTGATGCAGGACCAGAGGTTGGAGGGAACAACAAGGGACCTCGACCAAAACCCTTTATGCTTGTTGCCTTAGCGGGCTGTACAGGGATGGATGTTGTTTCAATTCTTAAGAAAATGCGCGTTGATTACGAGGGACTTACCATTAAGGTTGAGGCTGAGCATACCGAGGAACATCCAAAACACTACTCCTCAATGAATGTAATTTATGAGTTTAAGGGCAGTAACCTTCCTGTTGATAAACTTAAGAAGGCTGTTAATCTTTCGGAAGAGCGATACTGTGGTGTAAGCGCTGTTTACAGAAAGGCCATACCCATTACAACGGAGGTGAGAATTGTTGAGTAAATCAGCTTTAAACTTATTATTTAGAGTTATAATCCTTGTTAGCGGGAAAAACATTATACGCCTTGTCCACAATAAGGTCGGCCATAGGTTTTAAAGAAACAACCCCCATGTGCTCTCTTTGAAGTATCTTGGTTCTATACTCATCAAAACTCTCTTTACCCCGCATCAATTGCATCATTTTTGTTTCGCGATAGGTAAGGTCTATGAATACCCTTAAATCTACCTCATCTACCTTAATGGCATACAGCCCGTCAACAATTAGCAAATTGATTTTTTGAAAGTCCGTTATCAAATCATCAACCTGTTCGGGAATAATATCAATGCAGGGGATCCTGGCTATCATATCCTCCTTAAACTCCCGGATATTCTTGTTTAGTAAATCCCAGTTATACTCATTTGGCCCAATAACATTAAGGCCCTTGTTTATTCGCCACTCCTTGCGGAGTAGCGGGGGAATATTATAATAGTTATCGGCGTGTATTACCTTGACTCTAATATTTTTCTCTTTTAAAAATTTTGCGAGTGAATGCGACAGCTCCGACTTGCCTGCTCCCGATTCGCCCGAAATAGCAACGATGTACTTGTAGTTCGGATCTTCCTGAAGTTTCTTCTCCCTGTCGGCTAGGGCATACTCCATGATTGATTCTGCCGCTGCCTTATGTAAGTCGTTAATTAGTAGTATATCTCCAAGCATAAAATCTGTCTTATTTTATACGCAAAGCTAATCCTTTTTATTGAATTGAAAATAGCATAACTATGCAATTGCCTTTTTATTGGCGCAAATGTTTTAGTAACCTGATTTCGACATAAAAATATTAAATTCTGAGTATTTAATGGCAGCCATTAAAAACAAGTGGCTAATAACAAACTCGGATTACTTGTTGCTATTTTGAGTGGTAATAAGCCGTATAATAAAAATAACCCGTTACGCTAGCAAAATATGATAGCCTAACAATAACGGGTTAAGTCGTTCTAAATAGTTACTGTAAGAAAGATACCTCTTCCAATACAATTAAAGGTTTTCGTAAAGGCTTAAAATATTATTTTACAGATTAATCTCTACCTCCTTGTTTGCTTCAAGAACAATCTCTTTCCCTTTAACAACCATTCTTTCTCCATTCTTTCCGCTTGTAACTATAATTTTATTGCTACTAACTGTAAAATTATATTCAACTCCCCTAAAAGTGCACCCAAAAGAGATGTCGTTCCAGTGTTTTGGGAGGTTGGGGTTTAGCGTTAATTTGTCGCCATGGAAATTAAGGCCTGCAAAAGCTGTGAGAGCCATAAGAACGGTTCCCGTCATTACCCCCATGTGTATTCCCTCAGCAGTTGTTCCGCCCTGTATATCAATATAATCGCTCTGAAGTGCATCCATGTAAAATTGCCAACAAAACTCGTCGCGACCCAGGAACGAAGCAATGTAAGCATGCACAACCTTGCTCAGGGTTGATCCATGTGAACATCTTTTCAGGTAGTAGTCAAAGTTTCTCTCAAGATAATCCTTAGGAACTTGATACCCCAGCTCATTAATAATGCCTGTAACCTCCTCCTCATCTACATTATAGAAAGTCATGAGCATATCGGCTTGCTTAGCAACCTTGTACTCATCGGGCGATTTCCCTTCGGCCTTCAGTATCCTGTCCATCCGGTGAATATTGTCATACTTTTCACGGTATGCATCCCAGTCCAGCTCCTTAAGCTCAAAGTAACCATCAAACTGCTCAATAATGCCTTCATCGGAAATTGAAAGGCTCATCCTTCTAATTTCCTTATGCCACTTCTGTAGCTCATCCTCATTGAGGTCAATTTTTTCAAGAACTTTCTTCTTTTTATCCTGATTCATTCGCTGCATAAGGTCGAATGCTCTGTTAAACAGCCAAACCACCATTATGTTGGTATAGGCATTGTTTTTTACGCCTCCCTTATCCGAACCGGGTAGCTTCTCATGGAACTCATCGGGGCCCATCACATTATCAATCTCAAACTTACCTGTAGCTTCGTTTTGCTTCGTTTTGCTTGCCCAGAAACGGCAGATATCAAAGAATAGCTCCGCGCCGTAGTTGTCAATAAAATCAATATCGTGGGTTATATTGTAGTAGTTCCAAACGTTGTATGCCACAGCAATTGAAATATGACGCTGAAGCGAGCTATAGTCGTCGCCCCATTCTCCAGATATTGGGTTAAGGTGAACCACCTGCGTTTCCTCCCTGCCGTTGCTGCCACTTTGCCAAGGGAACATTGCTCCTTGGTAACCATGCTCTTTAGCGTATTCGCGGGCCTTATCGAGCCTGCGGTAGCGATACATGAGCACCGATTTGGCAACTTCGGGGAAATGCAAACAGTAGAATGGTAGGATATAGAGCTCGTCCCAAAAAATATGACCACGGTATGCCTCGCCATGTAATCCTCTAGCAGGAATACCAAAATCAATGTTCTCGTTGTGTGGCGAAGTGGTTACAAGCGAGTGGTAAATATGCATTCTAAGCAGTTTCTGCGCATTCCTATCGCCGGTAATACGAACATCCGCTTTATCCCAAAGCCTTTCCCACGTTCTGATGCTAGCGGCATGCATTATATCAAATGACTTCAACTCCTTCACGTCCTTTAGTACAAAGTCCAGCGGATTTGGCGTTTCTTTGGAAATAGAGTTACATATTGACACCAGCTTCTCAACCCGAAAGGTTTCGCCCTCTTTAACAGAAGCTTTTACGTATGTATTAACCCATCCATCGTCCTCTTTAATTTGGTAATTAGTAGCCAACGGCTTAGCCTTGTAAAACACTTCAAGCTTAGCAGCTACCGCAATATCAATGGACGATTGTGTGGTTCTTGCCAGCACGTAGGATGTGCCCTCTTTTGCCCCCTGCTTAATAGGCTTAAGATGCTTCTGATTTAGCTGCTTATAACGTTCAACGCCATCATTCTTTTCAGGAACAAAAAGCCTCGACTTTACTCTAATATAACCATCGTAATTTAGTGGGGTTAAGGAATAGTCAATGGCTGCATGATGTGAGTTGGCCATGCTGGCGAATCGTCGCGATTCTATTAACGTTTCACGACCATCCTTATCGCAAACAATCATTTTTTTATTGAGCACCCCGCTGCGGAAGTCAAGACTCCTTTCCAACTCTATAACCTCATCGGTATTAGGATTGAACCAGTTGCCTTCGGCAATCTTGAAGGTAATTGGCAGCCAGTTGGGGGCGTTAACAAAATCCTCGTTCTCAATCATCCTATCGCCAACGGGGGATTTGAGCCTGTTGAACAACCCAGACATGTAGGTTCCTGGATAGTTATTTGGATTTGCTTCAGTTTCCTCAAGTGCACCTCTGGTTCCAAAATACCCATTACCTACTGTAAGTAACGCTTCTCTGGATTTCTCCTTTAGGGTATCGTAACCAAAATTACTAATTGACCAAAGATCCTTGTTTAACCCTTCGTCAAACCATTTTTCAATTCCGTTAATACCATCCAGTTCGCCTAAATCGGAAACAACTATATCGGCTCCGTTTATTCTCAACTCACGGGTATTATCTTCTCTGGCAACACCAAGAACTAAACCAAAGTTCCCCTTCTTCCCAGCCTGCACTCCCGATACAGCATCCTCAACTACAACGGAACGATAGTATGACACGCCAAGATTATCACAAGCCACAGTGAATATATCTGGTTCAGGTTTACCGTGTAATCCTAGTTCAACAGAAACCTCTCCATCAACCCTTGTTTCAAAGTAATGAAGCAGGTTGGCTCTTTCCAGCACCTGTTTGCAATTTTTGCTTGAGGAGGCTACGCCTAGCTTAATATTTGCAGCCTTCAACTCATTCAGCAAAGCAACTGTTGTATTATACACCTCAACACCGTCGCGAATTAGAATGTCGTTAAAAGCCTTGTTTTTCCTGTTGCCAAGTCCGCAAACCGTTTCCTTTTCGGGTGGGTCATCCGGACTGCCATAAGGGATATTTATCCCCCTTGATTTTAGGAATGATTCCACTCCTTTGTAACGAGGTTTCCCGTCAACGTAAGGTAAATAATCGTTGGTATGGGTAAACTCAACAAATGGCTCACCATGCTTCTTGCTCCATTCGCTAAGGAAATTGTCAAACATGGCTTTCCATGCTGCACCATGTACAAGGGCTGTTTTGGTGATCACACCATCTAAATCGAAAATTACGGCATCGAAACTATACTTGTTCATAACAATTATGATTTAAGTTCAATTTTAATAATACCTTATAATAAACGTGCTCTGCTGATCACAGAAAATTTTGAAAAACTGGTATTATTTTGCTAATATAGTAAAGTTTTTTGAAGTAGGGTATTCACTATAAAACCAAGTTTTATGAGTAAACTAATTATTGTATCAAACAAGCTTCCTTTTCAAATAATTAAGGAGTCAGATGAGGTAAAACTTATAGAAAAATCTATAAGAACTCCTAATAGAATTAATGAATACTACAATCAAAATGATTGCTGCTGGGTAGGTTGGCCCGGCGATGAGAATATTGACATTAGCACAAAAGAGAGGCAGGAGATTTACAGAAAACTTGCTGACGAGAATTGCTTTCCTTTAGAATTTACAGAAAACGAGGTGCTTAATCATCATTACGGATTTTGTAATGCAACTTTATGGCCACTTTTTCACTATTTCACACAGCATAGTGAATTTAACCCTGAGTTTTGGGAGCATTACAAGCGGGTTAATCAAAAGTTTGCCGACTTAGTTTTAAGAATAGCAAAAAAAGGAGATACAATTTGGGTTCATGATTATCACTTACTGCTCCTTCCAATGATACTTAGGGCTGCCAACCAGGATTTAACCATAGGTTTCTTTCTTCATATTCCTTTTCCCTCCTACGAAATATTACGAATGCTCCCTTGGCGAAAGGAGATTGTTGAGGGCATGCTTGGTGCCGATTTAATTGGGTTCCATACGTTTGATTACGAGCGCCACTTTATGAGTTCTGTTCGCCGTTTGCTGGGTTACGACAACGTTCTAAACACGGTAAAGCTAGACGAGAGAGTTGTTAAGGTTGACAACTTCCCAATGGGGGTTGATTTTTCATATTATCAAGAAAAGTTTAAGCAATTTAGAGCCGACCCTAATGCATCTGGCACGGGGCTAAGTCACGACTTTATAACCAGAGCACTAAATAACGATCATGCGAAGCTGATGCTCTCTTTCGACAGGCTTGATTACGCAAAGGGTATCCCCCAGAGGCTTGAGGCTTACGAGAAGTTTTTGGAAACAAACCCGCAGTATCATGGCGAAATTTGCCTTGCACTTTTCGTAATGCCATCACGCGAGGTGCTTACTGAGTATCAAACCTTAAAACGCAATGTTGACGAATTTGTTGGAAGAATTAACGGAACATACGGTACGGCTACATGGATGCCAATCTGGTATTTTTACAGATCATTAACCAGAGAAGAGATGGTAGAGATGTACTCTGTATCTAACATTGCTTTGGTGGCACCACTACGTGATGGTATGAACCTGATAGCCAAAGAGTATATTGCTTCCAGAACGGATCAAACAGGCGTTCTTATATTGAGTGAGATGACGGGGGCTGCCAAGGAAATGAGCGAGGCAATACTGGTTAATCCGAACAATATTCCAGAAATGGCAGATGCTATTAAGCAGGCAATTGAGATGCCTTTAGATGAGCAGAAGCAGCGAATTAGCATAATGCAAAAACGCCTTGAGGTTTATAACGAGGAAAAATGGGCAACTGATATACTGAATGCCCTGGGCGATGTTAAAAGGATGCAGGAAACCAATCTGACCCGAAAAATCTCCCCGAGCATTATTAAAAAAATTATGCGTTCGTACAAGGCAGCTGGTAGCAGAATTATCTTCCTTGATTATGACGGCACATTAACAGGTTTTTATAAAGATCCACAGAAAGCTATTCCTAACGAAGAGCTCTACACAATTCTTAAGGCGCTTGTGAATGACAAAAAGAATCATGTTGTAATAATTAGCGGCAGAGATAAAGAAACGCTTGGCCGATGGTTTAAAGATTTCTCTCAAATAACATTTATTGCTGAGCATGGTGTATGGATTAAGCCTAAGGGCGATGACTGGGGCATGCTGGAGCAAGTTGATAAGGAGTGGATGGATATGATCCGCCCCCTTATAAACTTTTATGCGTATAGGACGCCCCGCTCATTCCTAGAAGAAAAGAACTACTCTTTGGTTTGGCATTATCGCAACGCCGACCCCGATTTGGGAATTCAACGTTCATGGGAGCTTAAAGATGAACTTCGTGATTTGGTTTCTAACCTTAAACTCGAGATTATGGATGGCGACAAGGTTATTGAGATAAAAAATTCTGGTATAAATAAGGGTAGAGCCGCCGGACAGCAATTGATAAAAAACAGCTACGATTTTATAATTGCACTTGGCGACGACTGGACAGATGAGTACACATTTGGCGCCATGCCCGATGAGGCATATACAATTAAAGTGGGAACAAAGAGCACTAAAGCTAAGTACTATATTGACTCGGTAGAGAGCGTTCGCAAGCTGTTAGCCACGTTGGGAGAAATTTAAGATTAAGTTGATTCCCTGTATTAATTGGCATAAAACACAAAAACGCCCTGTATTTGCTTATTTGCATGAATAACAATGTAGCACGGGCGTTTTTTAATATAAAAAACTACATTATTTTGTTAGGAATAATGTGTCAAACGGGCTTGTAAAGTGTTTTGAGTCTGGCACCCTGGCAATATGCAGGTAGAGCATGGTGGTTTCAATATTTTCGTGCCCCAGCTGCTCCTTAATTCTAAACAGATTTTGTCCATCCTCAATGGCATGGGTAGCAAAACTATGACGAAACGTGTGTAAGGTGGGCCTTTTTGTAAGTCCGCTCTTCCTAACAATTTGTCTCACTACCCATTGCACCCCACTTGTGCTCATTCCGCCACTGGCTGCATTTCCCTTAAAAAGATGCTCGTTGGGCTCTTTACACATAACATATTCTTTTAGCTTTTCAATTAGCAACTTAGGAAGGGTTACATACCTGTCTTTCCAGCATTTACTCTGACGAATATGCAATTGCTCTCTATCGAAATTAATGTCAGTTATCCTAATATTAACTACCTCCCTAATTCTTAATCCGCAGCCATAAGCTAACATCAAAAGCAGCTTGTATTTAGTTTTCTGGGGAGTTTTAAAAAGTTGCTTGCACTCCTCCTTACTAAGCACCATTGGCAAATTAAAAGTTCGCTTTATTCGTGGGGCTTTTAATATACTGCTCTCATGCCCAATTAAACGGAAAAGGTAGCGTAATCCGTAAATAGTATGTTTAAAATAAGATGCGCTTCTTCCTTCTTTCTCTTTCATTAAGAGCAGATAATCGTTTATCAGCTTCTCATCAATCAGCCAGGGAAGCGCTTTAAAATGCAAACAAACCTTGGCTATACATCTTGCATAGTTTTGTAAAGTAGAATGGCTGTATCCGTTTAGCAGTATATTTTGCTTTAATCTGCAGTACATCTGCATAAACCCACCAACCTTCTCGCAGGCTGTTTCAACCAAACAAGTTTTTTGTTTTCATAAGCATAGAGTTAAATTTTTCCGTAAAACTAGAAAATCCAAATCATTTATGCAGCCAGAAGCTAAATAATAATTAAGCTGATTATCAATGGAATTTGGGTATTTCAACTCTTTTGCTTACTTTTGCGATATGGCAAAAATGAGTATTGTGCTTTTGGCAGATGCTTATGTGCTGGTAATGCGCTTTTTAGGTTAGCCCCATTGTGCATTATCTTTTTTACCAACAATAAAACCGAATATGGGAAGATCGCAAGAAACTTTTAACAAGAGAGAAAAAGAAAAAAAGCGCCTTAAGAAAAAGAAGGATAAGCTACAGAAGAAGGAAGAACGGAAAGCCAATACTAACGAGAAGGGCAAATCGCTTGACGATATGATAGCCTTTGTTGATGAGTTTGGAAACTTAACATCAACACCACCCGACCCCGATAAGATAAAAAAGGTTAAAAAGGAAGACATAGAGGTAAGTGTTGAACGACAAGCACCTCCCGATGAGGCCGATTTAATTAGAAAAGGAAAGGTTACTCACTTTAACGATTCAAAAGGCTACGGCTTTATAAAGGATAAGGAAAGCGGAGAAAGCATCTTTTTTCATGTTAATGGTTTGATGGATGATGTGATGGAAGGTGATAAGGTTAGCTTTGAAACCGAAAAAGGGCTAAAAGGGCTTAACGCAGTAAAAGTGAAGCTGGTCAATTAAGCTGGTTTGTTCAATTATTTTTATTATTCGTATTAAATTGCAATATTATTTGTACTTTTATTAGTTAAGAATAAAAAAGTACAAATAATGAAGCGTTTTAGGTTTGAACACAGGATTACCCTTGCCTATCTTGTAATTGGCTGCATTTGGATTCTGTTTTCAGACCGTTTTTTACTTTTCCTATTTTCAGAAAACACAAGTATTCTTAGCAAAGCTCAAACCTATAAGGGCTGGTTTTACGTAATTACTACGGCTATTCTTTTTTTCTTCATATTAAGAAGGTATGTTGTTAAACTCCGCTTGTCTCAACAAAAGGCAGAGGAGAGCGACAGGTTAAAAACTGCATTTCTGCAAAACATTTCTCACGAAATCCGCACACCCATGAATTCAATTTGCGGATTTTCTACTCTTCTAAATAAAGAGAACATCCCTGTTGAAAAACGAAAACACTACTCTGAGATTATTATTAAGAACAGCAACCAGCTCCTTTCCATTGTAACCGATATATTAAGCGTTGCCAACATTGAGACAAATCAAGAAAAAATTGATTTGTCTCAGGTAAGACTGTCGGATGTTTTTAAAAAAATCTACATAATCTATCAGCCAATTGCTCAGGGTAAAGGCATAGATCTAAAAATTGATATACCTAAAGCTGATGAGAATTTACAGATACGAACTGATGAAGAAAAAATCCATCAAATTCTCTGGAACCTTGTTAGCAATGCCGTTAAATTTACAAACAGCGGGATGGTAACTTTTGGTTATAAAGCTAACGATGGTAGCATTGAATTTTTTGTTAATGATACAGGGATAGGCATCGAACCAGAAAATCAAGAAAAAGTCTTTCAACGTTTTGTTCAGGCAGACTCAACCATTCAACTTAAATATGGAGGCACAGGTTTGGGCTTAACCATTGCAAAAGCCTATGTAGAAATGCTTGGTGGTAAAATTCAATTAATATCAAAACCCGATCAAGGCACATCCATCTCCTTTTCGCTACCTGTTGGACAATACATAAGAAAGAAACCAACCGCACCCCCAATATTGGATGAAAATCAGACACTTAGCAGCAAAACAATACTAATTGCTGAGGATGAGGAATACAACTACATTTATCTGGAAGAACTTTTATTGGAGCGAGAGCCTACTATTATTCGTGCAAGGAATGGCAAGGAAGCCGTTGAAATTTGTACAAAAAATTCTGCTATTGATCTAGTAATAATGGATATAAAAATGCCAATTATGAATGGTTACGAGGCCACAAAACATATTAAGAAGCTAAGACCCAGCCTACCTGTAATTGCACATACGGCCTATGCTTCTTCTCAGGATGAGAACAAAGCGCACAGCCATGGCGTTGATGGTTACCTTGCCAAGCCATTAGATGAAAAAAAACTATTTGATTTGCTTAAAACATATATCAACTAAAGCTCAACTATTATAATCAAAAGTATGATGAAAATATTGAATGGTTTAAACAATAGATGGTTTGTAATATATATTACGATACTTCTTCTTTTGTTATCGCCTGAGGTACAGTCTCAAAATACAAGAAAAAGCAATTGGCTCGACTCCAAAAAGGCTCACATTGGGCGTTGGCGCACAGGGATCGGGGCTAATGTTGGCGAACCAACAGGCCTCCACCTTCAACTCTACAAACTATCAGGAATATGTACAAGAGCTATCAACATAAGGAAAAAACTCTCGCTAGATTTAAACGTATCGCAAGAGGGGTTAATCTTTTCAGAAGTAATTAAAGAGAAAAATCCCAATTGGGATAATGGAGGATTTAGGTTTGGGATTGATTTTAAGATATACCTCCCCGTACCTCTTAATCCATATTTAGGTGTAGGTACAGAGCTGGGCAAAAGGAGCATTAACAGCAATTCAGGTTTTTATCCCGATATGGTGGGGCGTTTTGGCATAGAGCAAAAATTATTGGGAATAAAAATCTCAACCCAATCCTTGTTCCACATGGGTTTTTTTATTGAAGGGAAATACAACTACTGTTTAACAGAAGATTATACCATGTTGCTGCCTTCAGGTGGTTTAAGATTCCATTTTTTGTAATAAATCCTAAAACCTTGCCATGTTTTTAGTATCTTTAAACCAGAAACTCAACAGGAAAAAACTATGAGAACTATCTGGTTTATTGGAGCTTTAATCCTTTGTCTTGGCTCAACATTTGTATTTGGCCAAAAATCTATGCCATCCGTTAGTGAAATGAAATGGGGCAGAGATTTTAACCTTCACGTTAAACTCTCCAACGACACAAACTATGTGATGGATGTAAGAGCACTACATCACGAGGAGGGTCTGAGTTTTGAACCAGATGAGGAGTCAACCACATTTTACCCCGTAAGCCTCGACGATGAGTTTATTGAACACATAAAAAACAGAAAACTCGAAACCGAGAACCACGAAGATACTGCTGTAATAAATCTAGAGCCTCCTCGTACCCTGTGGTCTGCTTTGCACTATTCGCTTGGGGGCAGCTACGTACATTTTGTTAATTCGTTAATCTACTCGTTAGAGTCGCAAACACTTAAACTCTCCGACCCAATTATGAAGCGGCCCGAAACCAACTGGAAACCAAGGCCACGAACAAAAACATATAAAAGAACTCGTAAGTGGGACTACTATATCCCTTACGATCAAAGACAGGCTCAAAGAGAATACCGCAAGAGAAAAAGAGAGGATGATTTAACGGACCTACAGGGTGTGCCACAGCCTTTTATTGATCTGTTTCTTAAAACCTCACAAAAAGATTACGAAGAGTTGAGAGCAACAGGTAAAAGAATGAAGCTAGCCCAGATAGACATTGTAAGGCTGTTGCTGGGTGCAAAGTACCTTGGCACGGATCAAATTGCCTATATTCAAAACAGAGTAACATCCGCCGTACTCAGGTACAGTGTTAACAACCTTCCTTCAGTAATTATTTTTGATGATTACGATGCTGCCGTTGCAATGACGCTCGATAAGGCAGGCTATAAGATTGACCACGTTGTATTCCGAGATCAGGAGAAAATATCCCACAATGAGAAAAACCTCAGAATTGATAAGATAGAGGCGCTTTTAGATGCCATAAACGAAGCCAACGACAAGGTTTTTCAAAAAAGACTCTCAACCTATTACGGTTCATAGGATGGTTCTTGTAATGTTTGCAGGTTAGGCAGTAGTATTAAATCAATTACATTAAAGAGCAATCTTTTCCCAAAAATGGTTATTTTTGTGAATTGTCAATCTATGCATAAATGGCATTTTTTCAGATATTAATCATTATATAATGACACTAAAAAAACGCACAAAAATTTCAAATTTGCTTAAAAGCAAAGCCACAAACACTAACGTAATAGCAAAGGGTTGGGTACGAACACGCAGAGGAAATAAGAATGTTGCATTTATAGCCCTTAATGATGGTTCAACCATTCATAACATTCAGGTTGTTGCCGATGTAGCTGTTTTTGGCGAGGATTTTTTAAGAGACATTACTACCGGTGCCTGCCTCAATGTTGAGGGTACCCTGGTTGAGTCACCAGGAACACAGCAGCCCGTTGAGATACAAGCTAAAAGTATTGAAATTTACGGAAAAGCCGACACCACAACTTACCCTCTTCAGAAAAAAGGGCACAGTCTCGAGTTTCTAAGGGAGATAGCGCATCTTAGACCCAGAACAAATACATTTGGCGCAGTTCTACGTATTCGCCATGCTATGGCCTTCGCCATCCACAAGTATTATAACGATAAGGGATTCTACTATATACATACCCCCGTTATAACAGCATCCGATGCTGAGGGAGCCGGAGCCTTATTCAAGGTAACAACCCTCGATATTAACAATCCACCCAAAGCAGATAATGGGAAGGTCGATTTCTCTGAGGATTTCTTTGGAAAAGAGGCCAAACTTACCGTTTCTGGACAACTTGAAGGCGAACTGGCAGCGCTTGCGCTTTCTGAGATATACACCTTTGGCCCAACATTCCGTGCTGAGAACTCAAACACCCCCCGCCACCTGGCAGAGTTCTGGATGATAGAACCAGAAATGGCCTTTTACGATATTGAGGATAACATGGATTTGGCTGAGGATTTCCTTAAGTACCTCATTCGCTACGCTCTTGAGCGTTGTAAAGACGATTTGGAGTTTCTTAATAAAATGTGGGACAAGGAGCTACTCGAAAGGCTCAAATTTGTTGCTGAGAATGATTTCGTTCGCCTCAAATACACCGAGGCAATAGATATTCTAGAAAAATCGAACGTGAAATTTGAATTCCCTGTTTACTGGGGAGCCGACTTGCAAAGCGAGCACGAAAGGTACCTCGTTGAAAAGCATTTTATGAAACCCGTTATTCTAATTGATTATCCCAAAGACATAAAAGCATTTTACATGAAGCAGAACGATGACAACAAGACCGTTCGTGCCATGGATGTGCTTTTTCCAAAAATTGGAGAGATAATTGGCGGATCGCAACGTGAGGAGAACCTGGAAGTATTATCACAACGTATAAAGGAACTGGGGATACCCCAAGAGGAAGTTTGGTGGTACCTCGATACCCGAAAATTTGGTACCGCACCTCATAGCGGTTTTGGTTTGGGATTTGAGCGCTTATTGCTGTTTGTTACAGGGATGAGTAACATTAGGGACGTGATACCTTTCCCAAGAACACCCAAAAATTGTGAGTTTTAACCCTCTTATTTAACTTTACAATGCTTAAGCAACGGCTACAACAAAAGCTACTACAGAAGTTATCGCCACAGCAAATTCAAGTAATTAAGCTGCTGGAGATACCTACCATGCAGCTTGAGCAGCGTATAAAAAAGGAGCTGGAAGAGAACCCTACCCTAGAGGAGGGTCAGGATATTGACGAGGACCGCCTTCAGGAGGATGAGCAAACAAAGAACGATGATGAGTTTACGCTAGAAGATTACCTTAATGATGAGGAAATACCATCATATCGACTTTCAGCCAACAATTATTCTAAGGACGACAAGCATGAGCAAGTTCCCTTTTCTACTGGTGTTTCCTTCCACGAATATTTAGAGAACCAGCTTGGACTTAGGGTGCTTGACGAGAAGCAGAAGAAGCTCGGGCTGTATCTTCTTGGAAACATCGATGATGATGGCTACCTACGCAGGAAGCTATCTGCCATTGCCGATGATTTAGCCTTCTCAATGGGCATTGAGACCAACGAGGATGAGCTGGAGCAAGTACTTTACATTATCCATGATTTTGACCCCATAGGCGTTGGTGCAAGGGATTTGCAGGAGTGCTTACTACTTCAGATTGAAAACAAGAACCAGAGTATCCCTGAGGTTGCCCTCGCACGCAAAATTCTAAAGTACCAGTTTGATGAGTTTACCCGCAAGCACTACGAAAAAATTAAGAATAAGCTAAACCTGTCCGATGAGGACTTAAAGAGCGCTATTGAGGAAATACTCAGGTTAAACCCAAAACCCGGCGGCAGTTTCTACGACCCTCACAATAGGGCATCGTATCATATTGTACCCGATTTTATTTTAGAATCAACCGATGGTGAGCTGGTGCTTAGCCTGAATGCCAAGAATGTACCCGATCTCAAGATTAACAGGGAGTACTCTCAGATGCTGCATTCCTACATTGCTAACAAGGATAATGCTACAAAGCAGGATAAGGAGGCAGTTAGTTTTGTTAAGCAGAAAATTGATTCGGCAAAATGGTTTATTGATGCCATTAAGCAGAGGCAAAATACTTTGCTATTCACCATGCAGGCAATTATTGAATATCAGGAAGATTTTTTTAAAACTGGCGATGAGGCCAAGTTAAAGCCCATGATACTAAAAGATATTGCCGAAGCAACTGGATTAGATATCTCAACAATATCAAGGGTTGCTAATAGCAAGTATATTCAAACCAATTTCGGAATTTACTCATTAAAATATTTCTTTAGTGAAGGGATGCAAACCGACTCAGGTGAGGAGGTCTCAACCAAAGAAATAAAAAATATTTTACAAGATTGTATAGAAGCTGAAGACAAGCATAAGCCCCTGACCGATGAGAAGCTTATGGCCATACTTAAAGAGAAAGGTTACCCCATAGCTCGAAGAACAGTAGCCAAATACCGCGAGCAACTGGGTATTCCTGTTGCGCGACTCAGGAAAAAACTATAAACCATAAAGAATAATCCCCTTTGCAATGACAAAGTCAGTTGCCCAAGTAGTTTCAATTCTTTTTCATCCTTTAATAATGCCTTCCTTAGGATTGCTTTATTTATTGACCTTTGGTTCAAGCGTTTTTATGCTCCCCTACGAAGCTAAAAGGGTAATTGTAATTATAGTTGCAATTAACACGCTGGCTCTACCCTTACTAATGATTCCGCTATTTTATCGACTAAACGTGGTGAAAAGCCTACAGATGCATAGCCACAGGGAAAGATTAATCCCTCTTGCCTTTACTCTAATACCCTATATCTTTTCGTTCTATTTTTTAACACGATTGCCTATCGTAAACGAAATTCCCGGCTTCGTTTTGGGTGCAACAATCACCCTTGCTCTTGCGTTTATAGTCTCAATCTGGTGGAAAATCAGTCTTCATATGATAGGCATTGGCGGCATTGCAGGAATGCTCTTTGCGCTTTCGTACCGTTTTTCTGTTGATGTTGTTTGGCATTTGGTCATTGTAATAGTTGTTGCGGGTATTCTTGCCTGGGCCAGGCTTGCCGCTAATGCCCATAAACCTGTACAGGTTTATACTGGCTTTATAACCAGCTGGATTATTGTAGCCCTTACCATTATTGTGTTTTAAAACAAAAAGGATGAGAAGTATTAGCATACTTACCATAACAGCTCTTTTACTTACATCGGGTTGTTCAGCAGTAAAAAATCAGCAAAAAATGCATCCAACAAAAGACATAAATATTGAGCAATTTATGGGTACTTGGTACGAAATTGCTCGTTTCCCACACAGGTTTGAGCGGAACTTAGTAGGAGTAACCGCAAATTACAAGTTAAACGAAAATGGCAAGGTGGAGGTTATAAACAAGGGTCATAAGCATACGCTTGACGGGAAAGTTAAGAAGGCAAAGGCCTTTGCCAAAATTCCAAACCCTGAGGAAACAGGGCGCCTCAAAGTTTACTTTTTTTGGCCATTTGGTGCTGATTATCTGATTCTGGATATTGATGAGGAATACACATGGGCACTTGTTGGTAGCAGCTCTCCGGATTATCTTTGGATTTTAAGTCGTACCGCACAATTACCCCACGATACTTATCAAAAAATTGTGCAAAAAGCCAAGAGCATTGGTTACGATATTAACAAGCTGGAGATTGTTAAGCAGAAGGAAAACCAGTAAAAATTTGGTATGCAACGCTTCTCGGCAAATTACATTTTCACAAATACAGGTAACCCCATTCGCAATGGTATTGTTGAGGTTGATAATACAGGGAAAGTTGTACAGGTAATTGACCCCAAGGGCAAAGAGAGGGAACTGGCAAGAACTGAATTCCACAATGGAATTATCGTTCCCGGTTTTGTAAATACTCATTGCCATACAGAGCTGGCACATCTTAAGAACAGGGTTGAAGGTGGAAAGGGACTTGCCTCGTTCGTTAATTCTATAAGGGATAATAGGCTAAAAGGTGAAACTGCTAGCCAGTCTGCAATTGATGATGCTATTAATGAGTTGGGAAGATTAGGTGTTGTGGCCGTAGCAGATATCTGCAATACTCCCGATTCTTTCATTTCCAAGGAGAAATCATCGGTTCGGTTTATAAACCTAATTGAGGTGCTGGGCTTAGAACCCCAAATGCCAGATGCTATAATTGACAGGGCCCGGTTAATAAAAACTGTGCAGGAGCAGAAGGGTAAGGATGATTGCTTTATCACTCCACACTCAACGTATAGCCTTTCTGAAAAGTTGTGGAAACAATTAAGAGAAGAGCTTGGCTCACATCAGGTAGTCTCAATTCATTTTGCCGAGAGCAAAGCCGAGGAGATGTTTACCATGCACAGGAATGGCCCCATAGCCAATAATTACAACTCCTGGGGATTGCCTCTAAACAGTGCTCCCGCTGGAAGTTTAAAAAACATTGTGAAGAAGTATATCCCAAAATCAGCAACGGTTCTCTTTATTCACAACGTTTTTCTTACCAAAGAGGATTTACATGACATAAGCAACCATTTTTCAAATGCTTACTTTGTGTTTTGCCCAGAATCAAACCTATACCTTGAGAACAGGCTGCCAGATATTGATATGTTTTACAAACTAGGTGTAAAAATTGCTCTTGGTACCGACAGCCCAGCATCCTGCATTAGTCTTTCGGTTTTTGAACAGATAAAAATTATTGCCAATCATTTCCCTTCTATCCCTTTTGCAGATTTGTTGCTTTGGGCAACAAAAAATGGTGCTCAAGCACTTGCGCTTAACAGTACCATTGGCAGCATTGAGCCAGGTAAAACACCTGGTTTAAATCTTATATCACCATTCAACTTTTCAACCATGAAACCGTTGGAGGATAGTAAGGTTAGGAGGTTGTTGTAAAGGTTACTGGTTGTTAGGAATTATCGCGTTTGTACTGATTTAGTTCTGAAAATTTGTAAATAATCGAATTCTTTGCTAATACCCTCCAAACACCACCTCCCTCTGTTTAAAAACATTATCTATCCAATTGAGGTTTACAGGTAAAGAATCATCCTAACTTTTTCTAACTTTGCTATCCTTACTTTACCATTATGGCAACATTCCTTTTTGACGAGATAATATTTGGCCCCGTTAAAAGCCGTAGGCTTGGGGTTTCACTGGGCGTAAACCTTTTACCTACTAACAGCAAGGTATGCAGCTTCGATTGTATATACTGCGAATGCGGTTGGACCAACAGCCCCAGCTCCAGCAAGCTTCCCTTACGTAATGAGGTTAAAACGAAAATGCAGGAGCGGCTTGAGAAGATGAAACTTGATGGTGAAGAGCTGGACGTTATTACCTATGCTGGCAATGGAGAGCCAACGCTTCATCCAGAGTTTAGCGGCATTATTAACGATACGGTTGAACTTAGAAACTGCTATTTCCCTAAGGCACGAATTGCTGTGCTTTCTAACTCAACCATGCTTCATAAACCGGAGGTGGTGGCAGCGCTCAAAAAAGTTGACCAGAATATTCTTAAGCTCGACTCGGGTTTTAACTCAACCATTAAAATCCTTAATCAGCCTCACACCCCTACCACCGTTGAGGATGTGATTAAGAATTTAAAGAAGTTTGATGGTAATTTCACGCTGCAAACCCTCTTTGTACGCGGTACGCATAACAATGTAACCATTGATAATACCAGCCCAAAGGAGATTAGTCGCTGGCTTGATATTGTAGAAGAATTAAAACCCAAGGAAGTGATGATATACACCATTGCTCGCGATACGCCAATTAGCACTCTTGAAAAGATACCGAAAGAGAAGCTGGATGCAATTGCCAACAAAGTAGAAAAAATGGGGATACCCGTTCAAGTATCAACATAATGCTCTCTGTAAAAAGCAATGAGAAGGTACTGGTTTGCCCCTTAGGATGGGGCCTTGGTCATGCTGCAAGAGTAATACCTATAGTTCGTTCCCTTATTGCTAAAGGATGCATTATTACCATTGCTGCGGATGAATCCTCAATAGATCTTCTAAAAACACATTTTCCTGAGGTTAATTTCAGGTTGTATCCTTCAGTAAATGTAAGGCTGTCAAAAGGTTGTAGCCAGATATGGAGGTTCTTAGGCATTGCGCTTAAAATATTACATAGAACATTCACCGAAAGCAGGAGCATAAAGCAAATTGTAAATGAGTTGAATATTGATATAATCATCTCAGATAATCGTTATGGTTTATACCATAAGGGAATAAAAACAGTGCTTATTACGCATCAGCTATGGATACAGTTTCCTACCCCGTTTAAACCTTTTGAGTTTATTGGACGATGGTTCGTAAGGCGATACGCTCAAAGATTCACAGAGTGCTGGGTGCCAGATAACCCATCGGGTTTTAAATATTCAGGCCGATTATCTCAACCACGTAAGTTGCCAAATAACACTAAGTATATAGGATTACTATCGCGTTTTCACGGGCTAAAGGTTTCAAAACAATCCAATGCATGGGATTTGGTGGGCATTGTCTCAGGACCAGAACCACATCGCAAGCAACTTGAGGAGGCCATTATTAGCCTGTCAAATCAACTTAAACTTAAAACTCTAGTGGTACAAGGGTTACCGCAAGGAAAGAGTTCAGGAAGGGTTGTTGGAAAAACCATGCTTGTTCCTCACCTTAACGACCAGCAGATGGCATCGGCGCTACTTTCTTCTAAATACATAATCTGTCGTTCGGGCTACAGCACAATAATGGATTTAACTGCACTTAAGCTAAATGCTTTACTTGTGCCAACCCCAGGCCAAACTGAGCAGGAGTATCTTGCTAAGCATCTTGCTAAATATAAACTGTTTAGTAGATGCCTACAGAATCAGTTGCACAAATTAAGCTTAACTCATTTACACAAAATAATTGGTGATAGAAAAAATACAGAGGAACTTGTCTTTTTCAATGAAACATAGGAATTACACCATGCATTATCTTTTGAATTGCAGCAATAAAAATATTAACTTAGCCTACAAACTCAAGTACAAGAAATGAGCTTTAGATTTCTACTAATTATTATCGACTTAATGCTGGTTTTTATTGCATTTAGCATTAGTATTGCGTTTAAGCCCAGTGATGTTGATTTCTATATTGATTTATACCTTTACTCCCTCCTGATTTTTGGTGCCATTTGGTTGTCAAACTCATTGATATTTAGAAAGTATGTTATTAAAGGGAAGGAATTTAAGCCCGTTGCTAAAAATATTCTGCTAAGTAACGCTTCTTCCCTTGCTGTAACTACACTATTAATGTTCCTCTTCTACTCCTATGGCTTCTCAAGAATAATAGTTTTTGGAACCATTGGATTTGCTACCCTGCTAGAGTACCTTCTTTTTGGGTTATGGTTCATTATAAAACAAAGCCACGAGGTTATTGAACCTCCTCCAAAACCTAAGCGGATAAAACCAGTAAAGGAATTACCTGTTATTGCCGAAACCGATAAGCCTGTTGATAAAACCCGAAAAAAAACTATCCGTACGGCAATTATTGATGAGCTGGGAGAAGACGTTTACATGTTTTTTAACAAATCAATTAATTTAGCCATTGAATCTACCCTAATAGTTTCAACCACCACTAAATTTAATATTGATAATCAGCCCTCTCATTTTTTTAACACGATCATCAACTTAAAAAGGGTAAACGATATACGATGGATTAATAAGTTTTTTGAGTCCGTTAACAGTAAGATCCCCAGAGGTGGAGTTTTTATCTGCATGGCCGAAACAAAAAATTTGCGCAAGAAGCGTCTGCTCAACAAATTTCCTCTAATAATAAACTATATATACTATACCTTCGACTTTATCATTAAGCGGGTATTCCCAAAGTTTGCCCTTACGAAGGGTGTATACTTCTTTTTAACCCGTGGCGTGAATAGAGTGATTACCCGGGCAGAACTTTTAGGTCGGTTATATTCCTGCGGTTTTGAAGTGCTTGATGAGCGTTATATTAATAACCAGCTGTATGTTGTTTGTAGGAAAATAAAACTACCTGCCTACGATATGGAGGCAACATACGGTCCGCTTATAAAACTCCGTCGGGTAGGAAAGGGAGGGAAAGATATTAAGGTTTACAAGATGCGCACGATGCATCCTTATGCTGAATACCTTCAGGAGTATGTTTACCAAAAGCACAGCCTGCAAGAGGGAGGTAAATTTAAGGATGATTTTAGGGTGTCAACATTGGGGAAAATTATGCGTAGGCTCTGGATTGACGAGCTGCCCATGTTCATAAACTTTTTTAGAGGTGAACTTAAAATTGTGGGTGTACGCCCGTTGAGCAAACATTATTTTAATCTATATTCAAAAGAGTTGCAGGAAAGACGAATTAAGTATAAGCCCGGCCTTGTTCCCCCCTTCTATGTTGATAAACCCAAAACTTTGGATGAGATTATGGCTTCTGAAATTAAGTATTTTGATGCCTACGATAAAAACCCTGTTTTAACTGATATAAAATACTTTTTTGCTGCTTTTTATAACATTATATTTAAAAAATACAGGAGTAATTAGCAACTCAAACTCACAATTACCATGGATAAGCATACCTTAGAACTTTCTGTACGCGATTATGAGTGCGACCTTCAGGGAATAGTAAACAATGCCGTTTATTTGAACTATCTTGAGCATGCTCGCCACACCTTCCTACTTAACCAGGGAATTGATTTTGCCAAGCTGCATACCGAGGGTATTGATTTAGTTGTTAGCCGAATAGAAATAGATTATAAGCTATCATTAACCAGCGGGGAGCAGCTTATTATTACCTCTAGCATGAGGCGGGAGGGCCATTTAAGGGTTATTTTCTCTCAGGAAATACGAAGAAAATCCGATAGCAAGCTGGTTGTTATGGCTAAGGTAACAGGTGTAGGCATACAAAAGGGCAGGCCAATTAGGGTGACAGATATTAAGGGTTTTGAGGATATTGAGGTACAGTAAGGTTAGCTAAATTGCCAATTTATTTTTTATCCTGATCCTTCTGGGAAACGAGAAGGAAAAGATCCTTGTCTTTTAAGTAAAGATATCCCTGTTCATAACAAAAAAAGTAAACATCGCCCCTCTTGGTTGTATAGGTGTGAGTATGATACGTAAAATTAAATCCGTTGGTTAGCAGAAGCTCTTTATCTACCATGGTTTTTCCCGACTGCTTATTTAGCTCCTTAAGAACGCGCCGATTTCTCCGCAAAATGTTATTAATGTTACGTACCGTATTGCTCTCATCGCTATTAAGTCTATTATTATATGTGTTTCTGCATTGGTCTGAGCAGAACTTTTTGTCGGCACGTCCAAGTATCTTGTCCCCACATTCAGGACAAGCTCTACTAGCATGAACTTCATCTTTATTTACCATTACTCTAAGTTTGATAAATTAAATTTAGTAATGATTTTTACCATATACAAGTTTGCGCAAGTGAAACTTAGGTGATAATTAAAAAGGGCCTGCTTTAACTGCATTTTTTACAGCTTCAGCAATTGGCGTAAACTCAATTCCTAGCTGTTCTTTGGCTCTTTTGGCCGAGTAGTAGGTCTTAGTGTGTGCGCTGCGGGCTGTATCGCGAGTAAGTGAAGGTGTTTTCCGTGTTGCAAAGCCAACAAATGAAGCAGCTCGCCATGCAATATTGCTCATCCATGGATAAACACGTATTGAAGGTTCCTTCTTTCCCATAGCCTTAGCAATATAAGTAAACACCTGCCTGTGGCTAATGTTCTGGCCATTAATAACAAAGCGCTTCCCCCATGCTTCATTCTGCATTCCTTTAATCATTAAGTCAACAACATCTCTAACATCAACATAGCCCGTTACGCCAAGCGTGTAAAAGGGGAAACCATTTGCTATCGTTCTTAAAATCAAACCACTACCGGTATTCCAGTTACCAGGCCCAATTACCACCGATGGGTTAACAATAATAGCATTTAGTCCTGAATCAATTCCCCTCCAAACCTCCATTTCTGAGCGGAATTTACTTATAGCATATCCCGATTTACCTTTTGATTTTCCAAAAATTGCTTCCTCATCTACCATTTCGCTCTCAGTAGCACTTCCCAGCGAGGCAACAGAACTAACATGGCAAAACTTTTTTACCCCATGCTCAAGCGATGCATCAACCATATTGGCTGTTCCTTGCACGTTAACCTCTAGCATTCTGTTCTGGTTAGATTTGCTAAACGATACCATTGCAGCACAGTGGTAAACTTCCTTAACATCTTTCAGAGCACCAAAAACTGAGTGATAATTATCCACATCGCCCTCAACCCAATCAATATTTTTAATAAGTTCTGTCAGGTTCTTATCGTAGTAATCAATAAGCCACCTAACTATGTCGGTATCGCTGGTTGAGCGTTTTAGCACCCTAACCTTTCTGCCTTGTTTTAAGAGAGCGTAAATTAAATGAGAACCAATGAGGCCAGTTCCTCCCGTTACTAAAATCATTCCCCCTTGTTTTTTGCAAAGAATGGGTTAACTATCATCTCTTTCTCCCATTTAAGCTTCTTTCCAAAACCTAAACGATTGTCAGTAAATTTAAGGAAGGTTAAATCAACAACCCAAAGTGTTGTTTTCATTAGCATTGCAACAGGGAAGCGTTTAAGGTAGGCTTTACGAACCTTTTTGTAGAGGTCATCCGTTGGCTCACTAATTATGCCCTGGAACTGCACGCCCTGTATTTTACCAATTATATCAGTTTCAAGAACAATGCTACCCGCTACGTAAATATTATGGCTAGCCTGCTTAATATGCTTCGTATCATAGTCCGATGTAAATACCAAGCTGTTCTCATCCTCCAGATAAACATAAAAGCAGTTGGCACAGTATGGCTCCTCATCAAAACTGGTTGCAAGGGTAAGCACATGGTGTTCGTTAATAAAATCTACTATCTTCTTATCAGGATGGGTCATTTTATTAAAATTCAGTTCAGAATTACAAAGGTAATGAATTCTATAAATCTTTGCCCTAAGGCTAAGCACATAATTTAAACTAAACTATTCTGCTATATATCAGGCAATTTATTGCGAAACATCCAGGTTAATTTTTTTACATATCTTTACCCCATGAAGTATTTTTTCAGAGTAGCATTTTTAATTTATATCGTCCTTATTCTCTGGGTATCACTAAACCCATCAGCTGGAATTAGCAAGGTAGATTTTAACGAAAGTACCTATAGGGTAGATTACTTCTTGCATGCTCTTGCTTTTCTTACTCTGCCCATATTAGCTTTTTTTGCAAGTAGCACTTGCAAGACAACAAAACTATGGTGGGTACTTATTGGGGTATCAACGATAATCGCCATTGGAACAGAATACTTACAACTAGTTGTTCCAGACAGAACGTTTAATCCTCTGGATATACTATCTAATGTAGGAGGACTAATAGTTGGTATACTTGTAGTTGTTGCATATAAGTTTTTTCAAAGATTGAAGCAAGAGTAACCTTTGCTCTTCATAATCGCACAGTAAGAAATTTTACTATTTTTATGGTTTATTTGCCTTTAATTAATGGTTAAATATTAATTATCATAGTATGGACAAAAGTTTTATAAACCTAATAGAGACGAGCGTAAAGAACAACTGGAATCTTCCAGCTTTTACAGATTTTAAGGGTAGCACTTTGATGTACTTTGATGTTGCTCGCAAAATTGAAAAAACTCATATAATTTTTCATAAAACAGGTATTAAACAAGGAGATAAAATTGCATTAATTGGTAAGAACTCATCAAATTGGGCTGTTGCTTACCTTGCAACCATTACTTATGGTGCTGTTCTTGTACCAATACTCCCCGATTTTAAACCCGATAATGTTCATCACATTGTAAACCACTCAGACTCAATGGTGCTTTTTACAGGTGAGCCAATTTGGGAGAATCTTGATGAGTCGAAGATGCCCGATGTAAAGTGCATTATTTCATTAACAGATTACTCAATACTTCATGAGAACACCCCCTTTTCAGTTAAAGATATCAGGAGTAAAGTAGAGGAGTTTTTTAATGATAAATTTTCTGATAATTTTAGTCCAGATTCTATAAAGTATTTTACCGACAAAAACCCCAATGATGTTTGCATATTAAACTACACGAGCGGTACCACGGGATTTTCAAAGGGTGTTATGCTTCCTTACCGCAGCCTGTGGAGTAACATGCTTTTTGCAAGCCAGGTGCTACCTCTAAACCCAGGCGACAAGCAAGTGTCAATACTCCCATTAGCTCACGCATACGGTGCAGCTTTCGAGTTTTTATACCAGGTAACACGCGGATGCCATATCCATTTCTTAACCCGCAACCCATCACCAAAGATCATACTTGAAGCCTTTGACGTTGTCAAACCCAGAGTAGTCTTGGCAGTTCCATTAATAATCGAAAAAATCTACAAAAAAAACATACTAGCCGCCCTAAAACGGCCATCACTTAGGCTACTACTTAAGGTTCCAATAATTGACAGCAGAATTAAAAAGGCAATTAATAAGAAGCTCTCAGCAATTTTCGGAGGTAATTTTATTGAAATTATTATTGGAGGGGCCGCCCTTAACGCCGAAGTTGAAACTTTTCTTCGCAACATAGGATTCCGTTATACCGTGGGTTATGGCATGACCGAATGTGGGCCAATAATTACATACGACTCATGGAAAACTACAAAGAATTTCTCTGCTGGAAAAGCCGTAGTAAATATGGAGGTTAAAATAGATTCAGAAGACCCTGAGAATACTGTTGGTGAAATACTTGTTAGGGGAGATAATGTTATGCTTGGCTACTACAAGAACCCAGGAGCAACAAAGAGCGTTCTGGATAAGGATGGATGGCTTCGCACCGGAGACCTGGGTATAATTGATAAGGATGGTTACCTTTTTATAAAAGGACGGAGTAAGAACATGCTTCTGGGCCCAAGTGGTCAGAATATTTACCCTGAGGAGATTGAAGGTCAAATTAACAATCTTCCTTACGTACAGGAGTCTTTAGTAGTAGAGCAAAACGGAAAGTTGATTGGGCTAATTTTCCCTGATTTTGATGCAGCCGACAAGAATAAAATTAGCAATGATGAGATTGGGAGAATAATGGAAAGAAACCGCCAGGAGGTTAATAATAATCTACCATCCTACTCCCAAATTACAAAGGTGAAGCTTTACCCCGAAGAGTTTGAGAAGACTCCCAAGAGAAGCATAAAAAGGTATTTATACCAACCCCCTGCAAAAGAACAATAGTAATTATAAAACAATAGCATAATGACAAACCAAAACGACATATACTGTGTAATTATGGCAGGGGGCATTGGCAGCCGCTTTTGGCCGCTTAGCCGATCTAACAAACCAAAGCAATTTATTGATATACTAGGAACAGGCAGCTCGTTAATACAACAAACATTTAGGCGCGCAACCATGTTTTGCAAAGCTGAAAATATTTATATTGTAACAGGTAGTAATTACAAAGATCAGGTTCTTGAGCACATTCCTGATATATCGCCGGAACAAGTTATCCTTGAGCCAATGCGTAGGAACACCGCCCCGTGCATAGCCTATGCAAACTATAAAATAAAAAAACGTAACCCTAACGCTGTAATAGTTGTTACCCCAAGCGACCATCTTATTCTGGAACAGGAAAAATTTACAAAAATCATAAACAATGCTATAGATTTTGCTTCTCAAAAAGAAGCACTGCTAACCATTGGTATAAACCCAAGCCGGCCAGAAACAGGGTATGGATATATACAGATAAGCAGCAAGGCTAAAGGTTCTGCGCCCGACCTGTTTAAGGTAAAAACATTTACGGAAAAGCCAAACCTTGACCTTGCTAAAGTTTTTCTTGAGAGCGGTGAGTTTTTCTGGAACTCAGGTATTTTTATCTGGTCAATTAGCGCTGCAGAGAATGCTTTTAAAAAATACCTCCCAGAGGTTAACGAACTTTTTAAAGGAGCATATACCCAGCTGGAAACTGCCTCCGAAAGCAATGCTATTGCCGATGTGTATTCCGAATGTAAAAACATCTCAATTGATTATGGCATACTTGAGAAAGCCGATAACGTTTACGTTATTTGCTCTGAATTTGGCTGGTCTGACTTAGGCACCTGGGGTTCACTATATCAGAATTTTGATAAAGATGACAACCATAATGCCATTAAAGGAAGTAACGTTATGGCTTACAATGTGAAAAACTCTATCATTAATGTGCCTGATGATAAGCTGGTTGTTGTTCAGGGGTTAGATGATTATATCGTTGTCGAATCTGATAATATCCTTTTAATTTGTCGTAAAGAAGATGAGCAGGAAATAAAAAAGTACCAAAACGATGTTTTAGTTGAAAAGGGGGATAGATACATATAAAAACAAAGAGACCAAACAAAACGAGGGTGTCCATAAACTGGCACCCTCTTTTTTAGTTACAAAATCTTATCGTTTTA
>JBKHAH010000115.1:0-7805 GCA_046542995.1 Bacteroidales bacterium | reverse complement strand
CCTAAATAAACAACCTTCTTTTTCCTGAAAAGTATCAGGAAGCACCATAAATTTTAGTTATTTTTGCCAACAAACTAAATCCTAATCTGGTGAAAAAGCTCCATTGGTTTGTAGTTCGTTCCTATTTAGGACCATTGATCATGACATTCTTCATTGTCATGTTCATACTCCTAATGCAATTCCTTTGGAAATATATAGATGATCTAGTTGGGAAAGGGCTGGAGCTTGATGTTATTGCCGAATTGCTGCTTTATGCATCTGCTGGTCTTATTCCAATGGCTCTTCCGCTATCTACGCTTCTAGCTTCGCTTATGACGTTAGGAAACTTGGGTGAGAACAATGAGCTACTGGCAATGAAATCGGCAGGCATATCATTACCTCGAATCATGCGCCCCCTTATTATCATAACCGTTGTAATATCAATTAGCGGATTCTTCTTTTCAAACAACGTTTTGCCATACACTAACTTAAAAATGAGTAGTTTGCTCTGGGATGTTAGGCAGCAAAGGCCGGAACTATATATTCGTGTGGGCGTATTTAATGATGATATTGAGGGATACAGTATCAAGATTGCCGATCGTGATCCTCGAACAAATCTTATGGAGGATATTCTCATATACGATCATCGCTCAAAGGATGGGAACATGATTGTTACGGTTGCTGATTCAGGTTACATGCAGCTGACAAATGACGAGAAGTACATGGTAGTTACGCTTTATAATGGATACACATACGATGAGATGCTTGAGAGTAGAACTGTTAGAAGGAGCGATAACCGAAAATTTCCCGCAAGGCGAAATAGTTTCGACGAGCAGATAATCTTGCTTGAACTCAAGGGGTTTGGTTTTGAACGTACAAACGATGATCTATTCAAGAGTAGCTACCATGCGAAGAATCTTACGCAGCTGCGTGAAACTCGCGATTCTTTAAGTGAAGAGATTGATCGGAGAAAACAGGGGTTTAAAAACAGCTTACTAAGGCACACGCTAATTAAAAATCCATTTGGTTTAAGCCGCGACAGCTTATCGAGTGTGAATTACGTATTTAATTCCGACTCAATACTGAGCACAATGTCAAGTCAGTTACAGCTGGCCGTTTACAAAAAGGCGCTGGCGAGCGCAAGGTCTGCTAAAAAGTTTGTTGGCTCAACCACCACAGAGCTGCATAGCCGACACAAATACATGACCAGGCATGAAATAGAATGGCATAGGAAGTTTTCATTATCCTTTGCCTGCTTCGTATTTTTCTTTATAGGGGCTCCATTGGGAGCAATTATTCGAAAGGGGGGGCTTGGAATGCCTGTTGTTATTTCTGTTCTGTTCTTTGTTGTTTACTACGTAATTTCACTCACCGGTGAAAAATTTGCCCGTGAGTTGATGTGGGAACCTCATGAGGGTATGTGGGTCTCATCTTTAATACTTTTACCTTTGGGTGCATTCTTATCCTATAAAGCTACAACTGATTCTGTTATAATGAATGCAGACTTTTATATTGAGTATGTGAAAAAACTTATCAGGTTTCAGCGAAGGCTTAGGGGGAAATTTAAAGGCAAAGAATGAAGATATTAATATTATCCAGTAAAATGCCTTATCCACAGAAAGATGGTGGAGCCATAGCTGTTTATATGTTGGCAAAGGGTCTTGTAAAAGCCGGAGCCAATGTTACAATGATGGCAATGAATACCAGAAAGCACAGGGTGGATCCCAAAAGCATTCCCTTGGAGGTGACTGAACTTTTAAAGCTTAAGCCCATTGAGGTAAAAGCGAGTGCAAACCTTTTAGCAGCATTATATAACCTTATTTTCTCAAAGGAGTCATACATCTCAAAGCGTTTTTATTGTAAAAAATTTAGTCGTGCTCTCAAGATAATATTAATGCAAGAAAAGTTTGATGTTATTCAACTTGATGGTCTTTACGTAACGCCTTATATCCCCTTAATCAGAAGACATACATCGGCAATACTATCCTATAGGGCCCATAATATTGAGTGCATGATATGGACAAGGTTGGCTAGCAATCTTAATTTAGGCATTAAACGATGGTACATCTCTATCTTGGCAAATAGGCTAAAAAGAATGGAGCAGAGGCTCACGAACACTTATGATATCCTACTACCAATAACTTCTAAGGATGCCAACTGGTTTGCATCTCACGGGAATACAAAATCTTTTGAAGTGACCCCGGCAGGATTTTGTGTTAATGAGAAATTTGGTGACTTTAGTTTTTCGCCAAAACCTTTTAACATTGCATTCCTTGGTGCATTAGACTGGGCACCAAATCAGGAGGGGCTTTTATGGTTTATAAATAAAGTGTGGCCAAAAGTAAGGTCTCGCTTAGTGTCCGTTAAATTGCATGTTGCAGGGAGAAACGCTCCACAGTGGCTAGAGGATAAGATTACTGGGAAGGATGGAGTTCATTATCATGGAGAGGTTGACGATGCCAATAGTTTTCTGCTTAACTATCCCGTTGTTGTAGTTCCGCTGCTTTCAGGAAGTGGAATGAGGGTTAAAATTGTCGAAGCCATGCTTCTAGGGCGCATCGTAATTTCCACATCCATTGGTGCTGAGGGAATTCATGCTAACGATGGTGCAGATTTGTTGTTGGCCGATAACCCTGAAAGCATGGCTAACTTAATTGTTGATTTAAGCTCTAAACCTACTGAAGCCATTAATATAAGTAGTAATGCCTATAAGTTTGCCGTTAGCAACTTTGATTCCGATAGGATAGGTGAAAATGTTTACGATTTTTATAATAGAACCATTAATGCAAATTTTTAACATACTATTTTGGGTGCTTTTAGGTATTGTAGTTTACGCTTATGTTGGGTATGCCATTATTTTAGCGCTCATATCTTTTTTTGTTAACAGTAAACCAAAAGCGCCTCAGGTAACAGTTAATTATCAGCCAGAGGTTACCCTGGTTATAGCTGCATACAATGAGTGCGACCTTGTAGAGCAGAAAGTTAAAAATGGCTTTGCGCAAACATACCCTGCCAGTAAAATTCAACAGCTATGGATTACTGATGGTTCCACAGATGGCTCCGAAAGAATTTTAAAGGATTTTGGTTCTGTAAAAGTTTTACATTCTCCCCAACGGCATGGAAAAACTGCTGCAATAAACCGAGCTATGCCATACGTTAATACACCAATAACCATCCTTACCGATGCCAACACCATGCTTTCGGAAAATGCTGTAGAATGTATGGTTGAAATTTTTTCTGACACAACAGTTGGATGCGTTGCTGGGGAAAAACGCATTAAAATAAAAGATAGAGACAATGCAGTAACCTCTGGTGAGGGAATTTACTGGCAATACGAATCACTTATTAAGAGCCTGGAATCAAAAGCAAATTCTACCCTAAGCGCAGCAGGGGAACTTTATGCTATAAGAACTGAACTTTTTAACCCCGTTCCTGCCAGCATTATTCTTGACGATTTTGTTATATCTACCCAAATAGCAAAAGCAGGCCATAAAGTGAAATACTGTCCTCAGGCTTACGCAGTAGAAGCAGCATCAGCTTCAATTGAGGAGGAGAAAAAAAGGAAAATTCGTATTGCCGCTGGTGCATATCAGGCCATGTACCTTTACCCATGGCTTTTCAACTTATTTAGTTACCCATTGTTATCCTTTCAGTTTATTTCTCATAAAGTGTTACGTTGGGTGCTTGTGCCTTTAGCTATAATTATTGCACCAATGGCGGCTTTAATGGCTTACGTACTAACGCCTCAAAGCATGTTGAACCTTGTACTAGCGGTCATCTCTTTGGCTTTTGTTACATTAGTGGGGGTTGGTTGGGTTGCCCGTGAGGAGAAGGTTGGGTTCAAATTCATTTTTTTACCATACTATCTTTATGTAATGAATATTACTATGATAAGAGGGTTCTTTAGATTCATTGCCGGGAAGCAGGACGTGAGGTGGGAAAAGGCTAAAAGGGTAAAGTAGGGTTTTCATTGTTCTTTTTCCGACATAAAAGCTAACTTTGTAACGTAATAATATAAACAAATGACAAAGGAAAAAACATCACAAGGAAGCTTTAAACTTAATACCATAGAGGAAGCCCTGAAAGATATTAAAGCAGGGAAGGTAATAATAGTTGTTGATGATGAGGACAGGGAGAATGAAGGCGACTTTATTGCTTCGTCCGAATTAATCACCCCAGAAATAGTGAACTTTATGGCCAAGCACGGCCGAGGGTTAATCTGTGCTGCCATTCCAGAGGAGAGATGCAATGAGTTGGAACTGGAGATGATGGTGGGCTCAAATACAGCACTCCACCAAACAGCATTCACTGTTTCTGTTGATTTGGTAGGGCATGGTTGCACAACCGGCATATCTGCATCCGACAGGGCCAAAACAATTAAAGCGCTGGTTGACCCTAGCATAAAACCAGAAGATTTGGCTCGTCCCGGCCATATATTCCCTTTAAAATCAAAAGAGAAGGGGGTGCTAAGGCGTGCTGGCCATACTGAGGCAGCCGTTGATCTTTCATGGCTTGCCGGGCTTAAGCCCGGAGGAGCCCTTGTTGAGATTATGAACGATGATGGATCAATGGCAAGATTGCCAGAACTTATGGAAATTGCCAAAAAGTTTGATCTAAAGATTATCTCCATCGAGGATCTTATAGCCTATAGGCTTAAATTTGAGAGTCTTGTTGAGATGGGTAAAAAGGTGAAGTTACCTACTGAACACGGAGATTTTGAAGCCATTGCCTTTAGGCAAAAAGCTCAGCAATTAGAGCATCTCGCTCTGGTTAAGGGAGAATGGACACCCGATGAGGCAATTCTGGTTAGGGTGCACTCATCCTGCGTAACCGGCGATATTTTCCATTCAAAACGCTGCGATTGTGGCACTCAGCTGCAAATGGCAATGGAGATGATTCAGGAAGAGGGCAAGGGCGTACTCGTTTATATGAATCAGGAGGGTAGAGGTATTGGACTGTTTAATAAGATACATGCTTACAAACTGCAGGAAGAAGGCCTCGATACGGTTGATGCTAACATTGAGCTTGGGTTCCAACCCGATGAGCGTGAGTATGGTGTGGGTGCAAGCATCCTACATGAGCTGGGCGTTGGGAAAATGCGACTCATTACCAATAATCCTGTAAAACGCAGAGGGCTTGAGGGGTATGGACTTGAAGTTGTTGAGAATATTCCTCTGGAAGCCCCCCCGTGCAAGGATAATGAAACGTACATGAGAACAAAGAGAGATAGAATGGGGCACTTAATTACCCTTATTCCTCCACGCAAGCCACCCAAACCAGAGAATCTGTAATTATTGGCATGGAGCAGCATAAAAACCTACGTATTGTTTACATGGGCACCCCTGATTTTGCAGTTGAGCCCTTGAGGGCACTCTGCGGTAATGGGTACAATGTAGTGGCTGTAGTTACAGCAGCAGATAAGCCTGCTGGGCGTGGCCGAAAGCTAAAATCATCGCCCGTTAAACAATTTGCCGCTAATAATAATATTAGAGCATTACAGCCAGCAAACCTGAAAGAGGAGGGCTTTGTTAATGAGCTAAAATCATTAAATGCCGATATATTCGTGGTGGTGGCCTTTAGGATGTTACCCAAAGTGGTATGGCAAATACCCAGGCTAGGTACTTTTAATCTACATGCCTCCCTATTGCCTCAGTACAGAGGCGCAGCGCCCATTAACTGGGCAATAATTAATGGAGAGGAAAAAACCGGGGTGACAACTTTCCTGATTGATGAGAAGATTGATACAGGTAGCATACTCCTTAAACAAGAAGTAGAGATATTCCCAAATGAAACGGCTGGCGAGTTGCATGACAGATTAATGCAGATTGGAGCAAGTGTTGTAGTTAGAACGGTTGAGATACTGTTGGAAGGTGCAAAGCCTATCCCCCAATCTAAACTCCTGGGTAATGATGAAGAGCTAAAGCCTGCTCCTAAACTTTTTAGAGAGAATTTAAGAATTAATTGGAGTGCGCCAGCGTTGGAAGTCCATAACTTTATAAGGGGCTTAAGCCCATACCCCGCCGCATGGACTGAAATTGTTGATGATTCAGAGAATGCCATTTTGGTAAAAATTTTCAGAAGTTCTGTGGTATCAGAAAATCTGCAAGATAAAACGGAAGGCACCATTTTAACCGACAGTAAAAACTACATACATGTTGTATGTGGCAAAGGCATCATTTCTATTGATGAGCTACAGCTGGCGGGTAAACGGAGGCTACCAACAAGGGAGTTCCTGGTTGGGTTTAATGGCTTAGCTACATATCATTTCGTATAGCATCACGTTTTCGGAAAACAAAAAACTGGGGATGGGCCAGCTTATGCTAGTCTAGGTTGTTTTTTTTTATAGCCAGTGTTGGGGGCTGGCATTATTCAATTCTTACAAATTCTCTAAAATTTTCTCTGTCAATTATTTTTGTCTCCGCATTATAACTTTCAGTGAATGTTTTTGATAATTTCTGATTATTCTTTTTCTTCCACATAAATTCAAAACCAAAAATTTTCCCTCCATTTTCCTCTACGAAATCAACTTCTTGTTGTTGTTTCGTTCTCCAGAAATAGGTGTGAGCTAAACTCTGTTTGTACTCAATCTGCTTAATCCTTTCTGAAATCAGAAAATTCTCCCAAAGAGCACCTTTATCAATCCTTAGTTCTATTGGATTGAAATTACCAATTACCATATTTCTTATGCCGTTATCATAAAAATAAATCTTCTTTTTTGTTTTTATTTCATTCCTAATGTTTCGGCTAAAGCTACTGAGTTTAAAAATTATATAACCTTTTTCTAAAATGTCAATGTATTTACTAACTGTATTCTTATCCACATTTACAGTTTGAGCTAATTCTGAATAGTTAACTTCACTCCCAATCTGAAGAGCTAGAGCTTGAACAAGCTTATCAAGAACCTCTGGCTTTCGTATATCTGCATATGAAAGGATGTCTTTGTACAAATAGCTATTTACTAAATTCCGTAATATACTAACTTCGTCTCCCACGTTATTTAATACATCAGGGTAAAACCCATAAAGCAATCTATTCTCTATACTTTACTCTGCGTATAAAAAACCGTGGTGGTTTTCATATTCTTCCCACGAAATTGGGAATAGCTGATATTCCCATTTTCTACCAGTTAAAGGTTCATTGATTTTATTTGACAAATCAAAAGAGGATGAACCACTTGCAAACAATTGAACGTTTTTAAATCTATCTGTTACTATTTTCATAGTAAGTCCTATTCCCTCAATTCTTTGAGCTTCATCAATGAAGACATACTTATAATTCCCTAAAATCCTTCGAATCTGTTCTGTATTCGGTTCTGTTAACAAAGTTCGTGTTTTAGGGTCATCTCCATCAAGGAGCAGATAATCTTTTGATTCAAGGATTGATTCGATTAGAGTTGTTTTTCCCACTTGTCGAGGACCGATTACAACAATCGCTTTACCTGAATCGATTCGATTCTTTATTCGTCACTAAGATATCTTGAGTACATTGTTTTTTGTTGCAAGGATAATAACTTTTAATTAATGTATTCACCAAAAGACATGTTAATCTGTGAATATGATCTTTATGCTTGCGCCTAACGGGGGTGTGCGCCCAGTGGCGGGTTCTCACCGACCCTTTTCTTTCAGGTTAAAAGTAACGATTCCCTAGCAAAATGCAAAACCCATATTTGCGCCATTGGGTTGCCACACATTGTTAGGCTTTCGTGCTTTATTGTTGTTTTAATATTTCAATCAGTTCTCTATTTATATACAAAGTCTCTCTCCCAACTTTTTGAGATTCAACAATTCCGATATCTTCAAGTTCTTTTAAATATCGAGAAGCTGCTT
>JBKHAH010000030.1:0-34598 GCA_046542995.1 Bacteroidales bacterium | reverse complement strand
AAGATTTTGTAACTAAAAAAGAGGGTGCCAGTTTATGGACACCCTCTTTTTTTGTATATTGCAAAAAGCAATAATGTGTAATCAAGCCCTATTATCATGTTTAACTTATTACACCCGAAAATTATGAAAAAGCAAATCCTTATTCCAACTATGATTTCATTATTCTTTACTTTCGGTGCATGCAGTAGTCCTTCAGCTGGTAATTCAGCAGATAACCTGGAGGGTAAACTGCCAGATCCAAAGCATAAAGGTAGAATTACCCTTGAGGAAACGCTAAAACATAGGGAGTCGGTGCGACAATTTGAGAATAAACCCCTTACCATTGAACAGATTTCGCAGCTGCTTTGGGCTGCTCAGGGTATCTCGCATAGCTGGGGCGATAGAACTTATCGAACGGCTCCTTCTGCAGGGGCTACTTATCCATTGGAAACCTATCTATTTACAAAAAGCGGAGGGTATAAGTATGATCCTGAAAACCATAGCCTAACAAAATCATTCGATAAGGATTTAAGGCAGGAACTATCGGATGTTGCATTGGGGCAAACTTCAGTTAGCGATGCTCATGCAGTTATTGTATTCACAATGATTGAGGAGCGAACAGCCCAAAGATACGAAGAAAGGGCTTTTAGATATGTTTGCATGGAAGCTGGGCACGCCGCACAGAATATACACTTGCAGGCCGTTGCGTTTGGTTTAGGGTCTGTTCCAGTAGGAGCTTTTGATGATAACGAGCTAGCCAAGCTGCTTGAATGTTCAGAGGAAGAGAAACCTTTGTATATTATACCTGTTGGTTTTCAAGCACAGGAGTAATTAATAAACTCGGGGTGCTTTGATTTTTATCGCACTCCGAGTTTCATGTTACTTTTCAACTTTGATGTAGGTAATATTCCTTTCTTTTAGGTATTCCATTATTTGTTGATAATGATTCTTGTTGCTTCCAACAAGCTCCAATGGGAATACCCCATTTCTCTTAAAATTACCCGATGCAATAAGGTTTACAGCCGCTGTAGCAGTATATCCAGTGGTTCGTGCCATTGACCATTGCTTGGTAATTGGGTCATACTCGTCGTAAAGGTCGTAAACAATTTCCTTGGGGTTACCATTCTCAATGCCACTAATTATAATACGCATTACGGTAAATTCAGGCTCATTGGGTTTCAACCTCCAGTCATCAATGAGTATTCTTGAGGTAACATCCATTGGTACAACATCTTCACCATTAACATCCAATGGTTTGTTTGAGAAGAAGCCTGTGGATTTTAAAGCCTGTATTAGGTCGATATGACCTGGGAAGCGCAGGGTTTTCTCCTTCATATTTGGAATGTGCTGCATAGTTGTAAGTAGGGAGCGTAAACCATCAGTATTGAACCCTTCAAGATCTCCAATTTGCTTAAATCGGTATAGTTTCGGATCGCTCATGGCGGGTTTGGTAATAATTTTCCCGTTCTCTTTAAAACGGGCAGGTCTGGTGTACTCCTCCAGAACATCTATGGGTGAAAAGGGTGCCTTATACTGGAAGGGCAGGTTACGGGTTTTGGGAAGCCCGCCAACCATGTAGAAAAAGTTATTAATCTGCATTCTGCTATTATGATAGCCCAAAATTAGGTTAGGCATTCCGGGTGCTACTCCACAATCAACAATAGCGGGTACACTATTCTTTTCAGCCAGATCATTCAGCGCCATAAAATCTTCGGGCATAAACGAGATATCAACCGTGGGTATTTTGGCTTCAATTAATGCCTGAACGGTTCTATACCCCATAAATCCAGGTACACATGAAATTGCAATATCGTAAGGCTGAACCAGGTTTGGTATTTCTTTGTAATCGCTAAGATCTTGCTTTACAACTCTAATTTTGCTGGAGGATAGCTGGTTAAGGTTATCCTGATTAATATCAACAGAGGTGACTTCAAATTTGGTAGCCAAGTCAAGCGCAATGGCTCGTCCAACCATCCCTGCTCCCAGAACAATAATTTTCATAGTTATCTTTTTATTTACGGTTTAAAAATCTCCACCAATATACGCATAAAACGAAAATTGTGTAATGAATATTTAATAAAGAAGATATTCCTATAGTACGAATTTCCATTATTCAGAAAAAAAAGTTAGCTTTAGCTATCAAACTTTTTTCACATTCATCATTCAGTTTTATGGCATGAGAATTATTAAGCTTACCATTCTATTTATTGTACTGTTTGCAACAGTTAGTTCCTCAGGAGCACCTAAGTTTGAAAAGGGGATACTTGATTTAACCAAATACAAACCATTACAATCAACGATTAAGATTGAAGGCGAGGTTGAGTTCTATTGGAACAAGTTGCTCACTCCAAAAGATTTTTCGGAAATACCAGAAACCCTAGAGGTAGACTATGTTAAGATACCTAAATCATGGACTTCATATGAAATTGACGGTGAAAATCTTCCTCAGAATGGTTATGCTACCTATAGGTTTTGGATTAAGCTAAATAGTGAAGCCAATGGAAATATTTATGGTATAAAAGTTCCCTCAATCTTTACCAGCTATAAACTTTGGATAGATGGCAAACTAATTACCGAAGCCGGAAAAGTTGCAACCAGCAAAGAGCAGCACAAGCCTAAGTTTAATATTGGTGACTTTCCTTTTGCTTTTAATTCGGATAGCATAGAGGTGGTTATACAAGTATCCAACTATTCACATCGTAGAGCGGGGCTGCCCTGGCCAATGCAGTTTGGAACGTTTGATACTTTAAAGAAGACCACTAGAAACCTTGATATTCTTAATCTTATTGTAATTGGTATTATTCTGGTTATTGGTCTTAACCATATTAACATGTACCTTTTTCGTAGGAAGGATGTATCCAACTTATATTTTGGTATTCTCAGTTTGGTCATGATACTGAGAAATATAACCACAGGCGACAGGATACTCGCCTATATTTTTCCAAATATTAACTGGGAGTTTCTTTTAACATTAGATAATTTCTCTGGTTACGGTACTATTCCGTTCTTTGCGCTTTTCTTCTATCATCTTTATAAAGAGGATTTCCAGAAATGGCTAAAGAATTTAATGGTTGCCATTGGCGTTGTGGTTTCAATAGTAATTTTTGTAACCCCAGCCGCAGTATTTGGCAAATTTAACCTGTTTTTTGAGCTATACCTTGTAATTGGCGGACTCTATTTAACATTTGGCATTCTGCTTGTTTCTTCAATCCGTGGGCGCGAAGGAGCATTCTTTTCTTTTGTAGGAATGTTTTTGCTATACGCTACAGCAATAGCCGATGTTTTAAGTAGCATGGGAATTACTCATACTCCCTATCTAGCTGCATACGGGCTTGTTACATTCATGCTATTACAATCATTTAATATTACAAGTAAGTCTGCAAGGGCAATTAACAAGAACGAGGAGCTATCAAACCAGCTTGCCCATGAAAAAAATTCCTTGGAAAAAAACATTGAGGAGCGTACAAGCGAACTCAAAAAGCAACACGATGCCCTACTTGAACATCAACAGAAAGAGAAGGTTCAGGCATGGATAAATAAAGGGCTGGCAAAAATTAACAATGTGCTTTCGGCTAATAAGAACGATTTTAGTGTATTAAGTCGTAAAGTGCTGACTACGCTTGTTAAATACATGGGAGTTAAAATGGGCGTACTTTATGTTATGATTGACGACGAGGGAGAGCCTTTGCTCGAAAGGGTTGCTCAGTATGGTTTAAGTAAAGAGGTTCAAGATAAATATACAGCGATAAAACCCAATCAGGGATTGGTTGGCGCAGTTTATGCCGATAACGAGCTGAAAATTATTAATGACATTCCTGATGAGTATTGCCAAATAAACTCGGGACTTGGTTCAAGCAAACCAAACACATTGCTTATTGCTCCACTTAGCACCGATGAGGCTGTTTTTGGCGTACTAGAGCTAGCTCGTTTCGATGAGTACAAACCAGAAGAGTTGGAATTTATTAAAAAAATCACTTACAGCATTGCCATCAGCCTGAATAATGTTAGGATGAACGAAAGGAATGTTAACCTTATACAGCAGTTTCAGGAGCAAGCGGAAGAAATACAGGAGAAGGAAGAAAAGATGCGCGAGAGTTTACACGAACTTGAATATTACAGGGAGCAGTACGATGCGCTTAAGAAGAAAATTGAGGAACTTGAAAAGGGAAGTTGATATATTTTTTTAATTTATGGTTTCTTCCAAAAACACTAAAAGCCCCGATTTTCAACATCGGGGCTTTTAGTGTAATAGTTAATAACATATTTAAAAGGTGGAATTGTTAAACTTGTCCACTTACTCTTTGATAATTTTTCTAGACTGGACTGACCCATCACTATAAATAATTGTTACAATATAAATGCCCTTGGCTAGTTCAGAGCCGTTTATGTCCATTTGCTTTTTATTGCCTGCAGGAACAGAAAGGATTCCTTGTCCAAGTGTATTAGAGAACGTAATCTTACTTATCTCTTTTGAACCAACAATAGAAATTTTGTTAGTAAATGGGTTTGGATAAATATTTGATGAAGTAGAGTTCTTTTCATTTACACTTGTTATTGCAGAAAGTGATATGTTATCGATACTCCAGTAGTATCCTCCATTATCACTAACAAACTTCCATTTAAGAATTACTCGTGGTTCATTAGCCAATTCTGGTAAACTAACGGTGTAGTTTTCATTATTGTTTGTGCTTGTGTCCCAACTGTTAATAACCTCCCACGATTCTCCGTTGTTAATGGTATAGTATAACCATGCAACGCTTCCGCTTTTGTGTCTATAGTAGTGATTAAACGATAAATTTACTTCATCAACATCCGTAAAATCGATAGTTGGGGTTACAACGTCAACATTAATTTCGGCATTTGAGCCATAAGAACTAGCGTCAATATATAAATAATTCTCCTGCGCATTGTCCAATCCATACTCAAATGCTCCAACCTGCCAATTGTAATTGTTGTCATTATTACTGAAGGTTTCCCAACACTCTGGCAAACTATTAATATCATTAAAATTTTCAAATATTGAGCCTTGTTCAATTTTACAGAAAGTTGTTGTATGTGTTTCAATACTCGAAGAATAATTATTATCATTCAGAACAGACCAGATTTTATAATAATACGTGGTGTTATTGTCCAGCATTTCATGGGTTAATTCTATTTCATCTCCAATATAGAGTACTTCTCCACCACCTGGGAGTTCTTGACCGACTGTATATTCTACACCATCTTCAGGATTCCCAAATTCGCTTGACTTTGAGAATGCAACCATAATATCATCATTTAAATGATTTTTCTCCCATGATAAACCAATTGTATTTTCATTAACAGCATACGCCGTGATTGACTCAGGTTTATCATCGTCCCATTGACTGGCATATAGCACAAAGGAAATGGTCTCACCAACATTAGAAATGTCGGTTAATTCAAGTCCTCCGGCGTTGCCATTGCTTAGGAATGAGCTGGGTGATGTATTGTCGCTAATTTCATCTCTTCCGTAGTCAGCAGAATAGGCTGCAGTATTAATATTACCATTTGTAGTTGGTGTTGTGCCTCCTGGACGATATATGTAAACTTCATCAGGAGGACCATTAGCGTTGCCATTATCTGCGCTAGTATTTATTCTGTAAACGAGAAGACCGCTTTGTGGAATATTACTTTCGTACAACCCAGTTTTCTTTCGGTATTCAACTACAAAATACTCGCTGGAGGAGTTTGGCGATTCAATTTTAAACGCATTGTTTTCGCTATGTGACAACGGATTAAGTGAGTACTCACCAGGTTCTGAAATGTTTGGTATCTCGTTAATCCAATTGCCATTTGCATATTTCTGTTTCATAAATGCCCCCATGTGAACAAAACCTGAACCCATTAAATCCCACGGACCTGCTGGGTCAAAACCATCTTGGCTATACCGGTAAAGGTCAGGAGCTCCCAAAGTGTGAAACATTTCGTGGGCTAATACATAGGTACTAGTCTGGTTTTCGGGTTGAAATGTGTAGTCCCAAACTCTTTTTCCATGTATGGTAACATATTCAGAGTATAGCACCCAGCGATGAGCCCACAGTAAATCAGACCAACCCTCAGCATCACCATTAATAATAAAGCAAACGTTATCAACATAATCATCGTTATCCGCATCAATAATTAAATCGTCAGGAATTTCCTCTTCTACAAATTCAACAGCACGTTTCAGCAAATTATGCTCACGTGTAGCTCTTTCTTCATCTTGGTAACCGTTTGGGTTTGATGTTTCATCATAAGGTTGAAAATAGGAGCGAGGCTGGGTATCTTGATATGAAATGTTCGTTGTCAGTTCTGCCTCTGGGTAGTGAGAGCTTTCAATAGCAAGCTGGTTGTATGAAACCTCATCAAAATAGTGCTTCATAGATGGGCCTTCTGTTTTATTGAGCCTATCGTCATAAACGCTTCTTTGGGTTGTAAACTCCGAATCATCTGAGAAACGGATGTAAACAACAATGTTGTTCATCACTCCTGTATGTGGAGCTTTGGAGTGATTTTTCGGGGCATCATCCCAAAAAGCTGCAACACGTCTTTTATACTCCTTTTCGGAAATTCGTGCGTTTGGTTTGAGCCCTAGTTTTGCAGGCGAATTGCCTTTAACCTTATGTTCCGAAGGAACAACAAAATCCCCCTCGGTAATACCATAGTAATAATACCCATCTTTTCCCTGAATGATGGTAAATCCATCCTTATCATGCAAATAGTTAAAAAATTCATCTCCAGAAGAGAAACAATGTATTTCAGTTCCATCGGGATTTTTCACTACAGTTGGAATATTCTCAAAAAATGCGGCGTGAATATTAAAAGATAATGTAGTTAGAAGTAAAACTGCAAAAACTTTTTTTAAGTAATCAGTAATGAAATAATTCATAGCATTTTATTATTATCTGTTAGTTTTTGATTTTTACGATTTTATAATAAGATAACTTTCAATTAACTGGTATATTTATAGTCAGAATTTAATGTTCAAATGTATTAATTTTCTAGGGTTGCTTATACAGGATAAGTACGAAAATAATAAAATGATTGATTTTTTTTCTTCTTTCTAACCAATACTTAATATATTTATCCAAAACTATTAACTAAACTCATGCTATTAGATATTTGGGAAAACATAATCGTTTCCAATCTATCAACAATATTCTTGGCAATATACCTTTTTACTGTTTTTACAACAGTAATACTGGTTATACATGAAAAGCGCGATCCTGCCAAAACTAGTGTTTGGGTTCTTATTCTACTACTGCTCCCAATAATTGGACTAATTTTTTACGCTTATTTTGGGCAAAATTACCGTAAAGAGAAAATTTTTAGCAGAAAGGGCCTTGTTGACTTAAGGCAAATAGACGAATTGAGCAGAAGTCAATTAGTCGATATAAAGAGTCAACGCTATATTGATAACCCCAGTATTTCCAACAATCTAAAAATTATCACCTTGCTTCTAAACAACAGCAAGGCTCTACTTACCTTATATAATAAGGTGAAAATTTACCAAACAGGTAAACGAACCTTCAATGCTATTCTAAGTGCGCTGAAGTCTGCCACTCAAAGCATACATCTCGAATTTTATATTGTTAATAATGACGAAATTGGGAACACAATCAAGGAAATTCTGGTTGACAAGGCTAAGCAGGGCGTTGAGGTCAGATTAATTTTTGATGATGTAGGTAGCTGGAACTTACCAAAAAAATATATAAAGGAGATAACTGACGCAGGGGGTGAGGTATATCCTTTTCAGCCTGTTAAATTTCCGCTGTTTACAAGTAAAATTAATTACCGTAACCACAGGAAAATAATTGTTGTTGATGGTAAGGTTGCTTACATGGGCGGAATGAATATTGCTGACCGATACCTTAAGGGCGATGGGTTGCTAGGAACATGGTACGATACGGTTTTAAAAATCGAGGGGGAAGCAGTCCACATGCTACAATTGATTTTTCTTGTTGACTGGTTTTTTGTCAGTACTAAGGTTCTGGAGGATCGTTCAAAATACTTCCCCAGTCACAAGGTTAGTACGCAGCATTCGCTACAAATTACTGCCAGTGGCCCCGATTCTGACTGGGCCTCAATAATGCAGGCCTTCTTTGTTGCAATTAATAATGCAAAGAAACATATCTACATCGCAAGCCCTTATTTTGTGCCTAACGAGAGCATTTTAACAGCCCTTAAAACTGCTTCGCTCAGTGGCATTGATGTGAGAATTATGCTACCAGGTAAGTCTGATTCAACGGTAGTGTACTGGAGTTCAATGTCCTACGTTAAGGAGCTTCTTGATGCTGGCATAAACGTTTACCTTTTTCATGGTGGATTCAATCACTCAAAAATTCTTATGATTGATAGCAAATTCGCATCCGTTGGCTCTGCCAATATGGATATTAGAAGTTTTGAGGATAATTTTGAGGTTCTCACCATGATTTATGACGAGGAGCTTACAATAACCTTAGAGGAAAGGTTCCTAAAGGATATTAAAAAAAGCAAGCAGGTTGAGCCAGATGAATGGGTGAAACGTTCCAGAAGGCAAAACTTTAACGAGTCGTTTGCACGTATGTTTAGCCCGCTTTTTTAACTTTTAGGCACGATGTTTGTTTTTAAAAAAACCTAAGTAGTTTTATTTCGTATAGTAAATATTCCTTATTGTTTAATTTAATTTTTTTTTATCATGAAAAGAGTAGTATTAGTATTATCAATAATTTTTGTTGCAACTACTGCACTAAACGCCCAGTTCCTGCGCTACGGTATAAAAGGCGGTTTAAATTCATCCGAAATTAATATTGACAGAACAACCTTTGAAGGGGTTGATACTGGGAGTGAAGTTATGGATATTGTATTGGCACAAGGTGATAAGAAGTTTGGCTTGCATTTTGGCGTTTTTGGTCGAGTTCAAATTGCTGGCCTTTTCATTCAACCCGAAATGCTTTTCACGCAATCGAATGGTGAAATTGTGATTAAGGAGCAAGAATCAAGCAATGTTCTTTATACTTTAGATGAGGCTAGCCAACGCGTTAACAGATTTGATATTCCCGTTATGGTGGGTTGGACGTTTGGACCTGCGAAGGTTTTTCTTGGGCCGGTTGCAACATTCAATATTAACGAGAAGTCTGAGGTGAAGGATATTCTTGAGGTAGAAACTCAAACCGGATTTAATAATGCCGTATTTGGCTATCAGGCAGGTGTTGGACTTGACATATTAAAGTATGCCACCTTTGATATTAAATATGAGGGTAACCTAAGTAAGTTTGGCGATAGCATGGTGATAGGTGGTCAGGAAAGACAATTCGACCAGAGAATTCCAATGTGGATATTCAGTTTAGGTATCTACCTGTAAAAATATTGCCCTCATATTTTGTTAACAACGTTGCAAAATAAATTTTAAAACAATGGCAATCAGCTGAGTATGGAAATTTAGCTGATTGTCATTTTTTTTTAATAATTATTCAAATTTGTAATAATTAATAGCTATTTTTATAGCTACCGTTTAAGAAATGATATTGTTTTTTAAGTATTAAACTTAGATTTTTAAATTAAATTTGAATTTGTGGGGCAATCACGTAAAATAGAATCAAAGCAACTTACAAGTAGGAAATTTTTTTTTAGCTTGTCTCATGCCTCGCAATCATCACCATCCTTAAACCTTAAGTTCACAAGTTTAACCTACCTATTAATTGTAACATCCAATACCTCTTTTTTATTAACAGTGGCTTTATCAGTTGTAGCAATAATTTTAGCCGGTTTGTTTATAATTATAAATTATAGGCGGAAGGCCAATGAATATAAGCTAGCATATAAGCGTTTAACGGAAGAAAATGAAAGGTTGCTAAACTTAACCGAGAAGCAAAGTGAAACAATCTCAATTTTAAACGAGGAGAACGCTGACGCTAAACAAGTTAAAAACAAAACGGTAAGTGAAAATATTGCACTTCAGCAAAAGCTAGTTGAGGCAAGGAGAATTGCCGACGAGGCGGATATGCTTAAGTCTAACTTCCTTGCCAACATGAGTCATGAGATTAGAACCCCCATGAATGGCATTCTAGGGTTCGCACAGCTGCTACAGCACGAGGAGGTTGACAAGGAAATGCAGAGTAGGTATCTGGATATCATCAGCCATAATGGTACCATGCTGGTTAACCTCATTGATGATATAATGGACATCTCAAAGATTGAAGCTGGTCAGCTTCCTTTCAATAAAACGGAGGTTAATCTTGATAATTTGATGTTCGACCTCTACACATTTTTTAATGAGATAAAATTTAAGCAGGAGAAGGAGCATATATCAATTCGTTTGCTTAACCTTAATGACGATGAGAATAGCGTTTTCTATACTGATGAGCAGCGTATTAGGCAGGTTTTAACAAACCTAATAGGTAATTCGTTAAAATTTACTGATAAGGGAATTGTTGAGTTTGGCTATATAAATAAAAGGGAGGAGCATCTCATTCAATTTTACGTTCGCGACACTGGTATTGGTGTTCCCAAAGACAAGCAAGATCTTATCTTTGATAGATTCAGACAGGTAGAGGAGGGGTCAACCCGAAAATACGGAGGTACTGGTATAGGCTTGTTCATTAGTAAGCATATTGTTGATTTGCTGGGAGGTAAAATTTGGCTCGAATCTGAGCCTAACGAAGGTTCAACCTTCTACTTCTCATTGCCATATAGCAGCATGCAGCAGAAGGATGATGAAACAAAAGTTTTTGAGCCCGCTAAACGATCTTTTAACTGGGAAGATAAGGTAATTGTAATTGCTGAGGACGTTGAAACGAACTATAAGTTTCTGAAAGCAATTCTTAATAATACTCAAGCAGAACTTATTTGGGCAAAGGATGGTGAGGAGGCAGTGAATATATGTAAAGAGAAGCCCCATGTTGATGTGGTTCTTATGGATATTCAGATGCCTAAGCTAAATGGATATGAGGCTACAGCGGCGATTAGGAAAATGAACCCAAACATTAGAATTATTGCACAAACAGCATACGCAATGCCTAACGATAATATTAAGTGCATTGAGGCTGGCTGTCACGATTACATATCAAAACCAATCAACTCAAATCTGTTGCTTGAGAAGATTGATAACCACCTAACCATATCCAAGGATTAAAACTTACTAATCGCTTTTCTTATCGCAACAAGTTTGTTAAGAAGATCCTCCAGTCTGTTAATATTAAGCATGTTCGCGCCATCGGAGAGTGCATTCTTTGGGTCAGGATGAGTTTCAATAAAAATTCCGTCGGCACCAACAGCTATGGATGCTTTTCCTATTGTTTCAATCAGTTCAGGACGACCACCAGTTACGCCGCTCGGTTGGTTCGGTTGCTGCAGCGAGTGCGTTAAATCTACCACCACAGGAAAACCGAACGACCTCATAGTGGGAATGCCCCTAAAGTCAACAATTAAGTCCTGATAACCAAAGGTTGTACCCCTTTCAGTTAGCATTACATTGCTGTTGCCTGTTTCAACAACCTTATTCGCTGCATGCTCCATCGATTCCGGCGCAAGGAACTGCCCCTTTTTAATGTTAATTACCTTTCCGGTTTTCCCTGCAGCAAGGAGCAAATCAGTCTGTCGGCAAAGGAATGCTGGAATTTGAAGCATATCAACATACTCAGCAGCCATACCTGCCTCTTCGGCCGTATGTATATCGGTAACAACGGGGATATTAAAATTCTCCCTAATACGTGCTAGGATATTTAGAGCCTGCTCATCGCCAATCCCAGTGAAAGAGTCCTTTTTTGAGCGGTTGGCCTTTCGGTACGATGCTTTAAATACGTAAGGAATCTTAAGCTTATCTGTTATTTCTTGAATTTTTTTTGCAATATCGCGTGTAAGTTCCTCGTTCTCAACAACACAAGGACCAGCCAGTAGAAAGAAATTGCCAGAATCAATGTGTTTAATTCTAGGTAAAGACGAAAGTGGTTTCATTTTTATAGTTGGTTATAGGTTTCTAATTATTTACTGTACTTGTCGCCCCATCGGCTTTCAAGCCATCTCATTATCTCTTTTTCTTTCGCATTGTTCTGGGGTGTGTAAATCTTTTTACCAGAGATATCGGCTGGTAAAAACTCTTCATTGGCAAAATTTCCTTCGTAGCTATGCGCGTATTTATAATCTTTCCCGTAACCCAACTCTTTCATAAGCTTTGTAGGGGCATTCCTTATATTCAGGGGAACAGGAAGATCGCCCGTTTCTTTCACCAGCGCCTGCGCATCGTTAATTGCCATGTATGCAGAATTGCTTTTGGGGCTAGTGGCAAGGTATATTGCTACTTCTGAAAGAATAATCCTCGATTCTGGCCAACCTATCATAGAAACAGCCTGAAATGCATTTGTGGCCAAAAGCAGCGCGTTAGGATTGGCAAGACCAATATCCTCCGATGCCAGTATAACTAACCTTCGGGCAATAAACTTTGGGTCTTCGCCCCCCTCAATCATTCTTGCAAGCCAGTAAACCGCCGCATTTGGATCGCTTCCTCGTATTGATTTAATAAAAGCCGATATGATATCATAATGCTGCTCTCCGCTCTTATCGTAACGAATCATTGCATCCTGCAGCCTGTCAATGACAACCTTATTGTTAATGCTTACCTTTTTGTTTGGTTGTGAATTTACAACAAGTTCAAGAATATTGAGAAGCTTGCGGGCATCACCGCCCGAGTACCTAAAGAGTGCATCGGTCTCTTGCACATCAAAAGCTATATCTTTATATTCAAAATCATTGGTTAGCGCCCTCTCAAGCAGAGTTTGCAACTCTTTTTTTTGTAACGATTTTAGTACATAAACCTGACAGCGAGATAGAAGCGGCGTAATAACTTCGAATGAAGGATTTTCCGTGGTTGCACCTATCAGGGTAACAGTTCCCTCCTCAACGGCTCCAAGTAAGGAATCCTGTTGAGATTTACTAAATCTATGGATCTCATCAATAAAGAGGATGGGAGAGGGATTGTTAAAAAAACGTTGCGATTTTGCCTTCTCAATAACTCCCCTCACATCCTTTACACCAGAACTAACAGCGCTAAGGGTATGGAATGGCCTGTTTAGTTGGTTCGATATGATTTTTGCAAGGGTAGTCTTACCAACACCGGGAGGCCCCCATAGAATAAATGATGATAGGTTGCCCGATTCAATCATTTGGCGAAGCACCCCACCTTTCCCTACAAGGTGAGTTTGTCCAATGAATTCATCTAATTTTTTTGGCCTAAGCCTCTCTGCAAGCGGAATGTTACTCATTTGTCAGAACTTTGTGCAAAGTTAAGAATGTTTTTTTCATTCATTAATTATGTACTAAATACTCTCACCATTTTTCACCCCAAATCTATGGATTATAAAAATTTTTAATTTAAATTGCTGAACTGTTATAGCATGATTTTTGTTATTAAATTGAAAACACTAAAACCTTACTGATATGAAATCATTCCGATTACTAGTAATTTTTGTTTCGTTACTCCTTTTCTCTTTTACAGCAAAGCCCCAGAGTGGTGTCGCTGAGTTTTTGCAAGGAAATTTGGAAGATGCCAAAACGCTGGGTCATGCCTATCTTGAACCTTTTGGAACTACTTTTGGTACATCATTAAATGGAGGATGGTATCAAGCAGCTCGTCCACATAAAATGCTTGGGTTCAATGTAACTTTTGTTACCTCAATTGCTACAGTTCCTAACAATGCAAAAAGTTTTAACGTAGGGGATTTATCCCTTAATAATTTGGAGTTGGAAAATCCTTCTGATAATATGTCGCCAACAATTGCAGGTGATAATACTCCTGGTCCCACGCTTCTTTATAAAGATGACCCTTCGGGTTCTCTAGGTTTTGAACTGCCAAAGGGCGCAAACCTGTTTTTTACTCCGGTAACCATGATGCAGGCCGGAATAGGTTTGCCCTATAGTACCGAGATAACCGTTAGGTTCTTACCCCCTTTAAGCATTCCAAAACTTGGTAGGGTATCGTTGTGGGGCGTTGGAGCAAAGAATGAGTTTAAAGACTTTATACCTGGGCTTAAGCTGGTTCCCATTGACCTTTCCTTAATGGTAGGTTACACAAATTTTACTAGTGAGTTTGAGGTTAATTTCAGGCCAGAAGTTAATGACTTGGATCCTAATTCAGATTATGCAATGTCTGATTTTAATAATCAAAGGTTAGCCTTGGATGCTAGTGGCTTTACAGCTCGTTTACTTGTTGGTAAAACCATCCCGTTGCTTTCGGTTTATGCTGGGTTTGGTTACAGCCATGCCAAAACTGAGTTTGGTTTAAAAGGTAATTATGCGCTTGGTCTCGATAAGCCATACACTGATGAGGATATTATAGCAGATCCATTTGTGCTGGAATTCCCTGTTTCAAATTTTAGTGCGAATGCAGGGTTTAGAGTTAGGTTGGGGGTTATATCATTAAATTTTGATTATACACTAGGCGATTACGCACTATATTCAGCTGGGATTGGTATTAGTTTTAGGTAAACCAGTTAAGCATTCTAAATGAAAAAAGAAGGCAACCCAAATGAGTTGCCTTCTTTTGCGTGATTCAGCTGGGGCTCGAACCCAGGACCCCATCCTTAAAAGGGATGTGCTCTACCAGCTGAGCTACTGAATCAACTATTGCTAGTATTAATCGGTGATTCAGCTGGGGCTCGAACCCAGGACCCCATCCTTAAAAGGGATGTGCTCTACCAGCTGAGCTACTGAATCAAAGTAAAAAAAAGGCTTTTTAAGCCCCATCTTAAGCTGAACAATCTGGTAATTGTTGTTTTGCTTATTAGTTGCCATTGTTTACCAAAAGCGGTGCAAAACTAATAGTTTTTATCACTTTACGCAAACATATTTGCTGTTTTTTTGGATTTTTTAATTCGTTGTAAAGTAAATATGTTGTTAACAGTACGTTATAAAAACTGCTCTTTAAATCAGGGTTAGTTTAGCATTAATATATTTAGTTAATATTGAAGGATGTTGATTATGATACAGTAGTGTCCGGAGAAAATTCACAATAATTAGTTAATGCATTGATTTTGTTACTTCCCTAAGGGACTTTGATTTAAAGGGGGTTCTTTTTTTCTTTACCAATATTTTGTTTAACGGAACTGTCCCGTAGGGACAAAATATCGGTAAAGTACTGTTTAAGGTAAATTTTCGTCCCGTAGGGACGACATATTTTTCCCCGGACAACAGTGATTATGATAAAAAAAAAGATAAAAAAATCTGTCACATATTTGTAGCTACTTCGTCATTATAGTAGAAGCGCTTTAAAATGTAAATTAATTTTTCAACTTAAACTTTAAAATGATGAAAAGAATAGCTGCCCTATTTCTAATTATGTTTTCCCTAAATTTGGGGTCAACTTTCGCACAGCCTTTTATTGATAATGTTTTCAATAAGTATGCTGGCAAAAAAGGCTTCACTTCTGTAATGATAAGTCCTGAACTATTTAAACTATTATCATTGGTTGACAAGGAGGACAAGGAATTAAAGCTTTTGTCAGAAAAGATAATGTCACTAAAAGTATTAGTATCTGAAGACAAGGCTATAGGTTTTACCAATGATATTAGAAGTGAACTAAGCAAAAGTGATTACCATAGTATAATGGAGGTAATTGATGGTAATCAAAAGGTTAATTTTTACATAAAACAGGAGGGTGAAACGATATCTGATTTAATTCTTCTGGCCATTGACGATAATGAGGAGGTTCTATTAGCCATTACAGGTAATATGAAAATGAGCGACCTATCTGCTTTAGGGAAAAATGGCTCGTTTGGAAGTGGAACAGGTCATCTTACCTTACTTAAAGACCTTGAGGAGAAATAATAGATAATACTACACCTTTGCCTAATTTTTATGCTTAGGTGTAGTTCTTTTGCTAATTTTAAAAAAACATTAACCATGAGAACATTCACTAAACATACCTTAGCACTTATTGCTCTTATATTAATATCTGTATCTTTTGGAAATTGCACACAGAAGAGCAGGTCTGAGAACCAACCAATAATAAAAGGTCTGTTAAAACAGGAGAATATGCGATCATACTCGATACCTGCATTCCTTGTTAAAAGCGCAATGCTAATTAGTAAGGATACTCGTAGCATTCGTTCTGCATTAAATGGAGCAAAATCATTTACCATATCAATATATGAAAACATCGAGGAGGCTGCTGGTGCATATACGAGAATTAACTCTGGTTTAAAAGCTGGCAACTATTCAAGCATTATTGAGGTGATTGAGGGCGATTCCAAAATGACAATAAAAACTTTAGAGCACAATGGTGTTATAAAAGAGATGGTTATTATCATTAATGATCAATCATCATTTGTGTGCTTTTCGGTTAAGGGGAGTATAAACCCTGACAGCATACTTGAGGCAGTATCAAAATTTGCATAAAATCACCGTTAAATTCAGGTTTATCTTTTTTGCAATGAATGAAGACCAGTTTAAACAGCTAGTAGTTCCTTTAAGCAATAGACTATTTGCCTTATGCAGAAGGATACTTGGTTCTTCAGATGAAGCGAAGGATTGTTTGCAGGATGTTTTGGTTAAACTCTGGATAAATAGAAGCAATCTTACAGAAATAAAAAGTATTGAAGCCTATGCTATAACTATTGCACGTAATAAGTCTCTTGACAGGATAAAAGCTAGGAAAGAGAATGTAAGCATTGATGGCTTTGAGCTAAAATCTGACGATAGCAGCGTAAATATCAAGGAGTTTGAGCACAACCAGAGAGTACAGCTAATAAAAAACGCAATTTCGAAATTAAATAACTTGCAACAAAAAGTTTTTGTAATGCGTGATTTTGAACAGATGGATTTTAATGATATTGCTACTGAACTATCCATTTCAGAGGAGAATGCCAGGGTAACCCTGTCGAGAGCAAGGAAAAGTATAAGGAAACTTATTGTAGAAAAAACAATGAAAAAGAAGGCTGCAGTATGAAAATAAATAGAGAGAATATTAAGTTGCTGCTTGAAAAGTATTATCAGGGTGAAAGCACCTTAAAGGAGGAGGCTTTGCTTAAAGATTACTTCTCTAAAAACGAGGTGAATGAAGACCTGCATGCCGATATGCAACTTTTCTTATCTTTAAATGATGAGAGCGAGAATGATTTAAATATTAGTTTTGAAGAGGAGGTTCAGAAGGCTATTTACTCTTCAGGTGAAAAGAGAAAAAGTAGGAGGTTTATTAATTACCGTCTCATTACAACCTGGGCAGCCACAGCTGCTGTTATTCTATTAATTATTGGTGTGGGTTGGCTAACTACTAGCAAATCAACAGAATCAGTTTTTGTTGATACCTACGATGATCCAAAGGTAGCAATGCAGGAAACCCAAAAGATACTGGCGCTTGTTGGTTCAAAAATCAACAGGGCACAGGAGGAGTTGGAGCCATTGCATCATCTTGATGCCCCATTTAATGCAGCAAAAAAAGCAGGTAGTTTGTCGCAAAACCTTGAATACTTAAACTTGTTGCAAATTATTGATAAACCCAAGCAAGTTCCCTTATTAAACCATATCTTTGAGCGTGAGAAAAAGAGTAAAGACAATAATAAATAATTGGCTATGAGATATATAGTATTTATTTTACTGATGGTCATGGCGGGTAGTGCGCTGGCACAAAAATCGCCTGTTGACAAACTTTTTGAGAAATACTCTGGTAAAGAAGGTTATACGTCCGTTTATATATCGGAATATATGTTTACCCTTTTTTCTAATATCGAAAATAACGATAAAGAGTTTAATAATGTGGTACGAGGCCTTACTGGAATTAAAATTTTAGCAACCGAAACACCTGAAATTGGCGTAAATTTTCATGAGGAGATAATGAAGGACTTTTCAAAAAAGGACTATAAGGAACTTATGGTGGTAAAGGAGCAGGATCAGCATTTAACTTTCCTCATAAAAGATGTTGGCGGAAAAATTGTGGAGCTCCTTTTAATTGTAGGAGGTAGCGATAATGTTTTAATATCCATAGAGGGCAACGATATTGACCTTAAAACCATTTCAGGCCTATCCAAGTCGATGAATATCGATGCGCTGGAGGCTCTTGATAAGATGGAGTAAGTACTCTTAAAATCCTCAAAATTAAGCTATATGTCTGAGGGGATATCAACACATTGAGTTATGACTTTGATTGTCAAATCCCTTCCACCTCAAAAACAACTATCTCGGGTCTATTACCCACTCTAATGGGCGGACCCCATGTGCCAAAACCTGTTGAAACGAAAACATGCGTATTTTCAATTTGCTTATAGCCTCGGCTAACCTCAAACATGGCTCTGGTAATTAGGTTAAGAGGGAACATTTGCCCATGATGCGTGTGCCCTGATATTTGAAGGTCAACATCGTTTTGAACTGCTTCGTTTAAACTATATGGTTGATGGTCAAGGAGTATAGTAAAAAGCTCCTTGTTAATACTTGCTGTTAGGCTATCAAGGTGTTTCCTTTCAAGATTCCCCATCATTTTCAATTGCCTGTCCTCTCTACCAACAATATTAATTGCACTGTTAACAACAATTGTACTGTCGCGTATTACGCTAACGCCATGGTCTTCCAAATACTTAACCGCTGCCTCAACGCCACCAATATACTCGTGATTCCCCGTAACGGCGTAAACACCAAGCGGAGCATTAAGCTTGCTCAACAGTCTGCCCATATCGTTTTTAATAACTGGGCCCAAGTCCTCATCAAAAATATCGCCTGCAAGCAGAATTATGTCAGGATTCTGACTATTCATCATGGTCACAAATCGCTCCAGGCGCCCATTGGTAATAATTGACCCCAAGTGAATATCGGAAGCTGCTCCAATTCTCAGTAACCTATTGCCGTTAATAACCTTATTAGTTTTAATGCTCACTTTATTAACTTTTGGATAAAGCGCATTAAAATAGCCGGAAATAATAATAATTGCTGATAGTGTATATGTAATAACCGCAATCTTTCTAAGAAAAAGGGGGCTATTTTTTGCTGACAGTAGTGCGGGGAAGCCTGTCCACATATACAGTAGCTTTGCCAAATCGAAAAGCAGGAATAATATAAAGAGGTAAAGCATTGCGCCTAGCCAAAAGGAACCAATTTTGGCTATTACCTCTGCTATTCCGGATGGGTATAATTGCTCCAGAATACGCCCAAGTGGATAGCTAAAAACCATAAATATAAAAATGGCTTTAAGAACAGTACCGCTCCATCCGCTAATGTCAAAAAGTGCTTTACTATGCTTATATATAAAAAAGTTAACGCTTAAGTGTACAATAAGTACAATTGAAATAAATATAATCATTGCCATTCTATTTTTCATGTTAAGTAATAATAAGGCATTTAATCTGTAGTAAAAATATCATTTTACTTTAAACAAACACGTTAAACTCACTTTTGTTCCGGAGAAGACGTTTTGAATATCGGACAAGAAACGTAGGGACAACCTATCCAGATGCATTTTATCGGGGTCTTAAAGTATTGATATCCTTAACCTTTCAACATCATTCATCACTTTGACCAAGTTTGAAACGTAAAGGACAAATGACTTCATATCACAATATATTCTAAAGGTTCGATTAATTAAACCAATAATTTTTAATAACTTGTGCTGCTAAAAAGAATTTTTATATATATAATATATGAATATTGATAATCAAAGAGATAATGCTGAATACAAGCTACAACGAGGCAATGTTGAGGCAAGCATGAGCTTAAGTCTCCTTGAGTCGGTAATAAATAAATGCGGAGGGAGTATTTATATTGTTCAGAACAATAGAATAGTTTTCCACAATCCGCAATTTACAGCACTAACTGGTTACTCTTCCGATGAGCTAATTCAGAAGAATTTTTTAGAGCTGGTTCATCCTAAAGATAAAAAGCTGATCAACCTTTTGTTTAGCAATAATTATAAGGAGATTAGCCAGAAAACATCACGCTCATATACCTTTAGGGCTGTTAATAAAAATGGTGAAATTCGGTGGTTTAAGTCCAACGTATCGTTAATTACATGGAATGGAAAGCCTGCTCTGCTTGATAATTGCTTTGATATAACTTCGCAGAAAGAATTTGAGCATAAATTGGTAGAGGAGGAGCAGAATTTCCGCCTGCTGGTTAATGGCTTTGAGGATATGGTTTTTATCATCAGTAGTCGTGGCTCAATAATTCAAGTTAACAGGAGTGTATTTAACAGACTAGGATTCAAGGAGCACCAGATAATACTCAGGAGTTTTGCAAGCCTGTTTTCTACCGATCAAAAAGAAACAATCAGAAAGTCGGTTTCAGATTCCTTCTTTGGAAAGCGAATGCAAATATCTGCGAGTCTTTTAAAAGTCAGTGAGCATTCAATACCAGTTGAGATTCGCCTGTTTAAAGGGAATTGGAGCGGAAAGCAAGTTGTTTTCGCAATATGTCAGGACGTATCACTAAGATTAGAGGCGGAGAGAATAATAAAACTCTCCGAGGAAAAATTTAGCAAGGCATTCAATAACAATGCTGTTATGATGACCATCAGTACACTTGACGATGGCCGATATATTGATGTGAACCATACTTTTCTTGAGGTTATAGGTTTAAGCAGAGAAGAGGTTGTTGGTAAAACATCGCGTGAACTAAAAATCTTCCCTGAAATTAAACTACGCGAACGTTTAAAGGAGATTGTTATAAAAGAAGGGCGCGCAACTAATATTGAGACTTCAATTAATCCTGCAAAGGGACCAAAGGTTTTATGTAATTTTTCCACTGAACTTATAGATATTCAGGGAGAACCCTGCTTGCTTGCAGTGCTTACTGATATAACTGAACGTAAGAAATCGGAAGAGAAAATCAGACTTAGCGAGCAGCGTTTTCGACAGCTTGCTGAGTTACTGCCAGAGAAAGTTTTTGAGGCCAATCCCAATGGCCAAATTACCTTCGCCAACAACTATTTACTATCTTACTTCGGATATAGTCCTAAGCAGCTCTATGATGGGATGCAAATAGAGCATCTATTTAATAAGAAGAGCAGGAGGGTGATTTCACACTATATAAAAAACAGCCATAAGCAAATTGAATTACCCTCGGTTGAGCTTGTTGCAAAGAGGGAAGATAATACTGAATTCCCGGTGCTAACACATATTATTGCAGTTAAGGAGAGGGGTAAGGTGAATAGGTACATGGGAATCATGGTTGATATCTCTACCCGAAAGCAGCAAGAGCTGGAGCTGGTTAAAGCGAAGGAGCTTGCCGAGGAGGCATCAAAAGCAAAGGAGCAGTTCCTTTCAACCATGAGTCACGAAATACGGACGCCTATGAACGGTGTTATTGGCCTAGCTAATATTCTTTTGCAGGATAATCCCATGGAGCATCAGAAAGAGAACCTGAGAGCCCTCAAGTTCTCTGCCGAGGGGCTAATGGCGCTCCTTAATGATATTCTTGATTTTAATAAGATTGAAGCAGGTAAACTCAAATTAAACCGCAGGCCAATTAGCTTAAAGGAGCTGGCCAATGGCGTATGGAATATGCATAAGCATATTATCACTAAAAAAGGGTTGGAGCTTAACCTTAGCTACGACGAAGCCATCCCCGAAAATTTGCTGGGCGATTTTGTGAGGCTAAATCAAATTCTAACAAACCTTATTTCAAATGCCATTAAGTTTACTGAAAAAGGCAAAATTGTTATCACCCTTAAATTGCTTAAAGAAACGAAGAGTTCAGCATCGGTATTCTTTTCTGTGTCGGACACTGGCATTGGTATCCCCTACGATAAGCAAAAATTCATATTTCAAGAGTTTACTCAGGCCAACTACCAAACTACCAGAAAATATGGAGGCTCTGGTCTTGGACTGGCAATTTGCAAAAAGCTTATAGCAATGCATAAAAGCGAAATAAACCTGAGGAGTGAAGCAGGGAAAGGCTCAGAATTCTATTTTACAATTTGTCTGCGTAAATCAAAAAGCCAAAAAGTATTTGCTACTGATAGTAGTGTGCCTCTATCTTTTCCTGAGCGCAATGGAATACCCTATAAAGTGCTTGTGGTAGAGGACAACGAGATAAACTCGTACATAGCCATTAAATTCCTAAAAAAATGGGGCATGGAAACCTCACTTGCTGAGAATGGTGCCAAAGCTCTTGAAATGATTGAAAAGAATGATTTTGACATCATTTTAATGGATTTGGAGATGCCCGTGATGAATGGATATGATGCCACTCAAACTATTCGAAATTTACCACATCCAACAAAAAGCAAAACGCCAATCATAGCACTAACTGCATCGGCTATGCTTGATGTACAGAAAAAAATATTTAATCTTGGAATGAACGATTTTGTGTTAAAACCCTTTAATCCTAACAACTTAAAGAGCAAGATAGCAAATCTTCTAGTACCAGAGTAAACTATTACCCGTTTTTAAACGTTATAGTATATGCAAAACTAAAATGAATATTTATGCGTTTACTTTTATCATTTATTCTATTAACTGTAGTCTGGGTTGCACCCCTTAAGGCATCTACTGAGTCAATTCCCAAGATGAATGAAAAGATAGTTGAGTATGTAAATAGCGTCATGGGCACCCAGGTTGACAGAGGCGAATGTTGGGATTTAGCTAATAGGGCCCTGAAGCTGGTGAATGCAGATTGGGATAAAATGTATGTGTATGGCAAGCCTGTTGATTATGAGAAAGAAACGGTCTATCCCGGCGACATTGTCCATTTTGAGGATGTTGTCGTGAAGCAAACAGTTGGCTTAACAACTACTACAGAATCTATGGGACAGCATACTGCAATAATAATGAAGGTATACGACAAGGGGGTTTATGAGCTCGCTCATCAGAATACATCATTTTCGGGCAGGAAGGTAGGTACCAGCCCCATTGATTTAAGCGGAGTAGTTGAAGGTACTGTAATAATATATCGCCCTGTTAAATAGTTCATAATATCTATACCAATCAATCATTTATTCAATCTTATGAGTTTTTTTAAACGAGCTTTTTTTCTAATTGTTTTCAAATTTATTCTTACTTCGGCTTTTGCTCAGGGGGTAAGTATTTCAGTGCAGGTACTCCAAAGCTTTTCAGCGCAGGCAAAGCTATATGTTTACAAAGGGAAAGATACACAAGTGGTTGACTCCGCATGGCGAGCAAAACCTGGCAAATTCTCTTTTCACCTAAATGAGGACTACAAACAGGGATTGTACAAGCTTAGCGTTGGCAATAACCTTTCTTTCAATTTCATTGTGAGCGATGAGCCGCAGATTGATATAAGCACCGTAGCATACGCACCGGAAGACAGCCTTAGGTTTAAAAACTCAAAAGAGAACCAAATTTTTTGGAAGTACCAAAGAAAAAAGAAACAGCACCGGCAGCAAACGTGGCTTCTAAAGTCTCTAAAGGAGTTTTATAGCCATGATGATATGTTTTTTAGCTTAATCGAAAGGGAAATATCCACCAAGGACGAGGAGTTGGCATCCTTTGCTAACAGCATTAAGAAAGAGCATCCAGACCTTCTTGCATCAACGTATATTATGGTGGAGCAAAATCCCATTGCACCCGATACATTTGACGAGGATACTAGGAAGGCTTACCTACTAGACACATGGTGGAATGATATTGATTTTAAAGACACTCGCTTACTCTACACTCCAGCCTTTCAATCGAGGGTTTGGGGGTATATGGAGCTCTATTTTAACGATGAGTTTGATAAGGAGGAGCAGGACAAGGCTTTTATTCTTGGTGTAAATAACCTTATGGAGCTGGAAATGCATAATCAGGTTAAACGCTATGTGCGAGAAGTTTTAATCAATGGGTTTGCTGATTCTGATTACGAACCAGTGTTGGAACATATTGAGACCTCTGGCTTTGGTGATTTAGAACCATTAAGAGAGAAGGCATCATTTGAAGGTACAGACATGCGCCCCAACCTTAAGGTGGGAGAGAAAGCCTACGATTTTGATGTAACTTTACCCAACGGCGATACAAAAAAACTTTCAGAGATAGAGTCTCAATACAAACTCATCCTTTTTTGGTCGTCATGGTGCCCACACTGTATCGAGACCATGCCAGATTTTATTGATATTTATAGAAGGTACAAAGAGCATGGGCTTGAGGTGATTGCAGTTTCTATTGATGAGGAGGAGGATATATGGAACCGCCATGTTGATGAGTTAAATCTACCGTGGATAAATATTCGTGAGCCCCTATCAAGGGAGAGCATGCTACTTTTTAAGTACAATGTGGAGGTAACCCCATTGATGTTTCTACTTTCAAAGGATTTAACCATACTCTCTCGCCCCTCAAACCATAGGCAGCTTAACGTGAGATTACGTCGATTAACCCGATAATTTTTTTTAGTTTATCCTTTGAAAATCAATTACCTTTTACCCTAAGAGAACGAATATTGAGAATAATGAACCGAGCCTTGACAATACTATTTACACACTTATTCCATGATTATTTAGAAGAAACGGTGCTGGCTAAATTTAAACTCAGGGAGTCATGGCGAGTTCCATCCCTGTCTCGTGGCAGGCATGTACCTTCAATAATTAAACAATAAACAGATGAAATTATCAATAAATATACTAGTTGCTGCTATAGCAATACTTTTCACTTCGTGCGCTGAATATAAGGTAATTAGTATTCAAACGCTTAAGCCAGCCGAGCTAAGTACTCCCAATAACTTTCAACAACCCATCATTATCTTGGGCTTGTATAAGGGTATTGAGGGTGTTGATGAGAGCATGGCTCAAGCGGCTATAGATAGTATTGCTGCCTTAGAGTCTGGATTCGTATTAACTGAATCCCTTTCCGATTCGCCCTGGTTTCAGGATTTTTCATTACCCGTTACTACGCATTACAGGGAAGATTCATCGCATCTCATCCTCCCATACTCATGGGACAAGGTTGAGCAGCTTGCAAGTGAGGGTAATGCTGATTTGGTTATCTCTTTAGAATACATTAAGGTTAGCCCTGAGGTTGATTCCTACTCATACTGGGATGGCGCAACAAACGCCTACTATGGTTACTTGTCAATGAAAATATATGCATACTGGAGAGTATATGACCTAAATTCAAGAGAGGTTACAGCCGATTATCTGTATAAAGACACCCTGGTTTGGGAAGAGAACGACTATTCCAAGGTTAGAGTTGGCGACCAGCTCCCTGGTCTCTTTTCTGCAGCGTCATACTGTGGTTATCAAACGGGACAGGAGTTTGCTAAAAAAATTGCTCCATCGTGGATGGATGAGCGTCGCTTTTTCTATATTCGTGGGAGTAAGAACATGCGAAAGGCTGTGGATTTTGCCGATGAGAACAGCTGGATGGATGCAGCCAGCCTTTGGCAAAAGGTTATAAACGATACAGGTACAAAGCCCGAAGTTGCGGCAAAAGCAGCATTTAATATGGCGCTGGCTAACGAGCTCAATGGGAATTTTGATGTGGCGCTCAATTGGTTGGATAAGTCGGAAGAGTATCACAAGCTTGAGGAGATAGATTGGTATAGGAAGATTCTATCAATGCGTATCAGGCTTCTAGAAAGGCTGTAAAACCTCATTGTTTAATTAAGTAATTTAACATACCCCATATTGCTAACAACAATGTTATAATCCCTTTTTTGTATCACTACTATATTAAGATTTTTCAAATGAATACCATTCTACTAGTTCTTCTAATTATTATTACCCTAAATTTTATTTTCGAGCTTATACTCGATTTGCTTAACTTAAAATACAGGAAGCAGCCCATTCCAGATATTTTAAGCGATGTTTACCCACCAGATAGATACAATTTGCAACAGAGGTACGAGGTTGAAACAACCCGATTCTCTTTCCTTCAGGGAAGTATTAGTTTTGTTGGAACCCTGCTGGTTTTCTACATGGGGTGGCTTGGGCTTCTGCACGAATGGATTCTCGCATTTGAGTTAGGTAACGTTTTAACTACCCTTGTGTTTTTTGCTGTAATAGTGTTAGTTACCCAAATACTATCCATTCCATTCTCTCTTTGGAGTACTTTTGTTATTGAAGAGAAGTATGGCTTTAATCGGATAACACCAAAGCTATTTGTGATTGACACATTAAAATCGTTGCTTTTAATGGCAATCATCGGGGGTGGTTTACTCGCCTTAATAACTTGGATTTTTTATGCAACTGGAGAGTGGTTTTGGATTATAGCACTGGGAGTTATGGTTGTTTTTTCATTTATTGCCAACGCTCTTTACTCAAGGGTAATAGTGCCTCTTTTTAATAAGCAGGAACCATTGCCAGAGGGTGAGCTCCTATCGGCCATTAAGGAATTTGGACAAAAAGTTAATTTCCCGGTAAAGAAAGTTTTTGTAATGGATGGGTCAAAGCGTTCCACTAAGGGTAATGCATACTTTTCAGGGTTCGGTCGTAACCGGAGGGTTGTTCTTTTTGATACGCTTCTCGAAAAAATGAGTAACGAGGAGGTTCTCGCTGTTCTTGCTCATGAAATTGGGCACTTCCGTAAACGTCATATATGGATTAACATGGGGTTAGGAATAATTCAATCAGCAGTTATTCTTTTCATCTTTGGGAGATTAGCAGTAAGCACAGAGCTGGCGGTTTCTTTAGGCTTTACAGATGCAAAGGAACCAGTTTTCCATCTGAGTTTAATTGCTTTTGGCGTGCTATTCAGCCCAATTGAGCATATCCTAGGCTTGTTCACAAATGTTTTAAGCAGAAAGATGGAGTATCAGGCCGATAATTTTGCGAAGAAGCATGGTTTTGGGAATGATTTAATAAGCGGTTTAAAAAAGTTATCAGCGGAGAACCTCTCAAACTTAACGCCTCATCCAGCTTACGTGTTTGTAAACTACTCGCACCCAACTTTATACCAAAGGATCAAAAATATTTTATCGTAGCAGTATATATTAGGAACCTATAGTAAAAACTCAATGAAAGCGGCACTCTTAACCATAGGCGAAGAAATATTAATTGGACAGATTGTTGATACTAACTCCGCATGGATTGCCAACGAGCTAAATTCCATCGGAATTCAGGTCCATCAAATACTTTCAATTTCCGATTCAAATAAAGATATACAAGAATCTATAAGCAAATTTTTTAAGGAACATGATATAATTATTGCAACGGGAGGATTAGGCCCAACGCGCGATGATATCACCAAGCAGGCCCTTTGCGAACTGTTCAACACGGAGCTTACTTTGCATTCTGAAACGTTAGTTCACATTGAAAATATTTTCAAGCGAAGAGGGCTTCCGTTAACCGAACTAAATAGGAGGCAGGCCGAGGTGCCGGCCAGCTGCAATGTTCTTTTTAACCCCAGCGGAACAGCCCCGGGAATGTGGTTCGATAATAATGGAAAGGTTTTAGTGGTTTTGCCCGGCGTTCCTTTTGAGATGAAGGATATTATGAGTTTGCATGTACTTCCTATGATTAAGCAACGCGCATCCGGTAAAATTATCATTCATAAAACCATCCAAACCTTTGGCCTTCCCGAATCGTTTCTGGCTGAAAAGCTTTCTGATTGGGAGGAGAATATGCCTAACGAGATTAAGGTTGCATACTTACCCAGCCCAATTTCCATACGTATAAGGCTTTCATCAACAGGCGATTCAGAAGTTGAAATTAAACAAAAGATTTATAAACAAATCAATACGTTAAAAAGTATTATTCCAAGCAATATTTTTGGGTACGATAATGACTCTATGTCATCTGTTGTGGGTAAGTTACTTTTACAACACAACAAAACATTAGCCGTGGCTGAGAGTTGCACAGGGGGCAATATATGTCACCAGATTACGCAAAATTCTGGTTCGTCAGGCTATTTTATTGGTGGTATGGTTGCCTATTCCAATGGTATTAAAGTTAACGAGCTGGGTGTTGCTAAAAGCACTCTCGAAAAGCATGGTGCGGTTAGTAAGGAGACGGTAGAGTCTATGGCCAAAGCTATAAGAGAAAAGTATAACGCCAGCTATGGTATTGCAACATCCGGCATAGCAGGTCCAACAGGCGCAACACCCGGCAAGCCGGTGGGTACAATTTGGATTGCAGTATCTTCTGATAAAACTATGCAAAGTGAGGTTTTTCAATTTGGAGGAAACAGGGAGCGAAACATTACCAGAAGCACAGCAACTGCCCTAAATATGCTTAGGCTGTTAATTATTGAGGAAATGAAAAGTGATGTTTTTTAGATTTTTTTTACTCAATACTTTGGTTATTCAAAGAAAAATTGCGTTCTTTGCGCTCTGTTTTGAAAAACTTATAAAAAAATAAGGAACGATGTCAAGAATTTGTCAGATTACAGGGAAGCGAATGATGGTTGGGAACAACGTTTCTCACTCCAATAAAAAAACCAAAAGAAGGTTTTATCCCAACTTGGTTAATAAAAAGTTTTTCCTCGAGGAGGAGAACCGTTGGGTTAGTTTAAAGGTTTCTGCAGCAGGAATTCGTACAATTAGCAAGAAGGGGCTTAAAAATGCCCTTAAGGATGCTCAAAAAAAAGGACGTATTAACATCTACTAAAGAATTATAGTAATGGCAAAAAAAGGGAATAGAGTACAGGTAATATTGGAGTGCACAGAACATAAGAATACAGGTGTTCCAGGCACATCAAGGTACATTACTACCAAAAACAAGAAGAATCATCCTGATAGAATGGAACTCAAAAAGTACAATCCAGTTCTACGTAAGGTTACAGTACATCGTGAAATAAAATAAAAGAGATAAGTTATGGCAAAGAAGGTTGTTGCAACATTACAAAAAGGGACAGGAAGAGTTAACACCAAGTGTATAAAAATGGTTAAGTCTCCTAAAACAGGAGCCTATTCTTTCCGTGAGGATATGATACCTAACGCTCAAACTAAGGACTTTTTTGACGGAAAAATCTAGTATCCTTTGAGATATGATTTATGCCAAAAAGCTTCCTGTGCTACATGGGGAGCTTTTTCTTTTTTATTGTGAAATTTATCTGTTTAAACAAGAGCAATCATGGGCATTTTTGGAAAATCTTCGGGCAGCAAAAAGGAGTCTTTAGATAAAGGCTTAGAGAAAACTAAGGAGAACCTTTTTAAGAAGCTCTCTCGTGCCGTTGTTGGCAAATCAACTGTTGATGATGAGGTGCTCGATAATCTGGAGGAGGTGCTTATAACATCCGATGTGGGCGTTGAGACAACACTTAGAATTATTGAAAGGATAGAAAAACGTGCCGCTCGCGATAAGTTTATGAATGCAAACGAGCTGAATCAGATTCTGAAATCTGAAGTGGCCGAGCTGCTTGCCCAGAACGATTCTGCCGATACCGATGTTTCAATTGAAACTCTCGATGGATCACCATATGTAATTATGGTTGTGGGTGTTAATGGAGTTGGCAAAACAACTACGATAGGCAAGTTGGCACACATGTTTAAAACCGCTGGCAAAAAGGTGTACCTTGGTGCTGCCGATACTTTTAGGGCTGCTGCAGTTGACCAGCTGACAATATGGGCGGAAAGGGTTGATGTACCAATAGTAAAGCAGGGGATGGGTGCCGATCCGGCTTCCGTTGCATTCGATACGCTATCATCCGCAAAATCGAACAATGCCGACGTGATAATTATCGATACGGCAGGACGATTGCACAACAAGGTTAACCTAATGAATGAGCTATCAAAGATTAAGCGTGTTATGCAGAAGGTTATCCCAAATGCTCCTCATGAGGTATTGCTAATTCTTGACGGAAGTACCGGTCAGAATGCCTTTGAGCAGGCTAAACAATTTACTTTAGCCACCGAGGTAACCTCCTTGGCTCTCACAAAGTTAGATGGAACAGCAAAGGGTGGGGTTGTGCTAGGAATTTCAGATCAGTTTAAAATTCCTGTAAAGTACATAGGTGTTGGCGAAAAGGTTACCGACTTACAGGTTTTTGATCGTTTTGCTTTTGTAGAGTCTCTTTTCTCATAGTGAAAGATTTTGTGTATGCATAAAAGATTGGTTTTACTTCTTCTAGTTATATTATCATTATTTTGCAAATCATTTAGCCAGCCTAATAATCCATTTACCCCGCCTGAGTTTTTTCCATCTAAGGCAGTGCTCATAGAATGGCCCTTTAACCATTCCATTTGGCCTCTTTACTCTGAATTAATTAGCGAATGCCAAAAGTCGGCAGAGGTCATACTAATTGTTAGAGATAAAGATGAGGAGGAGCAGATGCGTTCACTTTTGCAAGATGACGGCGTACCCTTAAGCAACACCTCCTTTGTTCATGTACCTTGCGAAAGAATGTGGATTAGGGATCATGGCCCCTTATCAATAATGACTGATGATGGTGTTGCATTTATGGATTTTGATGATTTAGCTGATAGTGGGCCGGATGAAGATTTACCCACTAATCTTGCCAATATATGGGACCTGGAAAGTTATATGGTTGACTGGATTCTATGCGGTGGAAATTTCATGGTCGATAGTTATGGTACTCTTTTCACTACAGATAGACTTTACTCTAACAATCCATCTATCTCCGAAGCAACCATTAACGAAACCCTATCAAGCTACATGGGAATTGAAAAGATTGTTACCCTATCGGCAATGCACGATGACTACTGGGGGCATATAGATATGCAGATGAAGCTGCTTAACGATACTATAATGGTCATATCATCTGTAAATGATCAGAGCGATCCTAATTTTCAAATTCTTGAGAATAATTTTAATACCATAAATAGTTTGCAAGCACCAAACGGTAAATCATATCATATTCAACGCCTTCCCAAGGCAGACGATTGGAAAACATACACAAACTCATTGATTCTTAACAACAAGGTAATCGTACCTGTGTATGATCATCCTAACGATCAGGTTGCGCTTGATATTTATGAAAGCTTGCTTCCAGAGCATGATGTTGTGGGCGTTAATGCCAATTCAATTATCCAGTGGGAGGGTGCCATTCATTGTATTACCATGCAACTCTTCGATAAGAGCTACCTTCTTGAAACAGCTATTAATGATATATCAACAAGTCGTTTAACGGCATACCCAAATCCAGTATCAAAAAACAATTCTATAACATTGCAGCTGCCAGAGCAGCCTTTGAATAATGCAGAGATTTTGGTATACAACCTCAGCGGGAGCCAACTTGAAACAATAAAAGTGCCAAATGGTGAAAGTTTGGTAACCTTTATCTGGAATCATCCCCCGGGCGTTTATCTGGTTTCACTGAGCAGGGGTGAAAGTATCTTTAGCACAAGGGTAATAAGTTTTTAGTAGTTCAAACATTTTTAGTAGATTTGAGTGGACAAACATTGCTAGTTGGGTCTCCCGGTAGCACTAAAATTCTTATACTGTTATGAAGAGAAAAAGCCCTTTATCCACTAGAACTCCAATTTATAGAGATACTGGCTTTCATCTGGTTGATATACCAACCATGAAGAAGGCTTTTCAGCAGGAGCAGGAGTATCCTCGTCGTCCTGACTTATACATTTACGGACGCTACCGAAACCCCAATGTAGTGGCTGCAGAGGATATGCTTTTAGAAATTGAGGGGTGTAATTGGGCGCTGTTAACCCAGTCGGGTTTAGCTGCCATTGATGTTGCTTTATCAATATTTCAAGAGAAGGATTCCAACAACAAGTTCCTTTTCTTTTCTGAGATATATGGTGGCACAAACCACTTTATTGATAATGTTTTAGTAAAGAGAAGGGGGCTTGACGTTTATCGTTTTCAACCAGACGATAACGGCTATTCTTTATCACGCTTCAAAGATGTTTTAGCAGAACAAAAACCCATGGTGGTTTTTTTTGAGGCAATATCCAACCCTATGCTTATTGCCCTAGATGCAGATGCTTTTATCGATGCGGCAAAAGAGCATGGCGCAAAAATTATTGTTGATAATACTTTTGCTACCCCTTACCTATGGAAGCCAATAGATAGTGGTGTTGACCTTGTAGTTCACAGCGTTACCAAATATTTAGCTGGACATGGAACCATTTCTGCTGGCGCAGTTTTAGGCAATTCCCCTGAACTCGAAAAACAGGCATTGGAGTACAGGAAGCTCGTTGGGCACATGCTCTCACCCGATGATGCAGCAAGGCTTTGTGAGCAGCTTAAAAGTTTTGAGATTCGAATTGAAAAGCATTGCAAAAATGCATTTATTCTTGCCCAGTTTCTTGAAAATCATAAAAAGGTAGAAAAAGTATTATACCCTGGTCTTGAAACCCATGATACCCACAAGAATGCTCTAAAACTCTTCAACGGTAAAGGCTACGGCTCCATAATTACCTTTGACATAATTGGAGATTCTTTTGAAGCAAAACAAAAAAACTGCAACCAGCTTATTGAGCAATTAAAAGACCATATCCCCTTGGTTCCTACACTTGGCGACACCGATACCATATTAATGCCTATTGAGCCAGTTTGGGGAGATAAGTACCCTTTCCCTGGAATGATTAGGCTATCGGTAGGAATTGAGAATGTGGATTATATAATTGAAGTAATAGATAGTGCTTTAGAGGGTATAAATTAACTATCCATTTTAATGGAAACCACAAAAGGGTTTATATTTGATTATAGTAAATGTGTTGGTTGCCACGCATGTATTGTTGCTTGTACTTTTGAGAACCAAATTCAACCACCAATGGCTTGGAGGCAGGTAAAGCAATTTAATAATGAGAAGTTGCCCCTTTTAGGTTTTGTAAACCTTTCCATTGCGTGTAATCATTGTAAAGAAGCTCCATGTCTTGCTGCTTGTCCTGCCAGCGCCTTTTCGTTCGATGATGAGACCAAGGCTGTAATTCATAATAGCGACAATTGTATTGGATGCAAATATTGCACCTGGGCTTGCCCATTTGATGCACCAAAGTATAATTCCAACACAGGATTAATTGAAAAGTGTAATTTTTGTAACGAAAGGTTAAAAATGGGCATGGAACCTGCATGCTCAACAAACTGTCCAACCGGAGCGCTATCTTTTGGAGAAATTCCAGTTGTGTTTTCTCCTCAAACTTCAGGGCTTTCTCTCAAGCCTATTTATCCGCGGATAAAGGTTAAGAATGAGTCCGTAGTCCATAGCGTCCCCAGAATTGACAGCGTTACAGCCGGAGTTGAATACAAAGATATTCAGAACCATTATGCTAAAAGATATAGTTTAAAAAGTATCTTACCAGAAGTACCCTTGGCAGTGTTTACTTTTATTGGAAGTCTTTTGGTTGGTTGGTTGTCCGCTAAAACAGTAAATCCAGCCGTAAACTTATCATTTTGGAATTTTATGGGGCTTGGAATTATTGCGGTATTATTCAGCACCATCCATTTAGGGAAGCCATTACGAGCCTATAGATCAATTAAAAATATTAGGCGCAGCTGGTTGAGCAGGGAGATTCTTCTTTTTGGTTTCTTTATGGGACTTGGAACAATCGCATTGCTTTTTCAATTAAAAGTGCTTTTGGTAATTGCTGCTTTTGCTGGATTTATTTTTTTAGGTGCCGTAGAGATGCTTTATTTTTCTATCAAAAAAGGGACATCTCTTTATATTAATAGTGCCAATACTGTAATAACGGCAATGGTTTTTTTAGCACTGTTTTTACACTCATGGAATGTTTTAATTGCTTTATTAGCATTAAAAACGATGCTTTTTACGGTAAAAGCTTATAAAAATAGTTTCGATAGATTTGTTTCAATTGCAACAGCTTCACTATTTAGATTAAGTATTGGAATTTTTGTTCCTTTTTTCTTTTTAGTTCAACCAGATTTTGAATTTTCTTGGATTTTTGCAAGTTATATAATACTTGGAGAATTTATTGGTCGTTTAATGTATTATATCGATTTTTCACCCGAAAGGCCTTTTGATAATCTTAAGGAATCCTTATTGATGAAGAAAAGTATGTAAAATTCGATTAAAGTATAATATTAATTGATAAACCTTCTTGTATAAAACAATCCAAGAGTATAGATTTGTTGTAAGCAATAATAGTTAAGGGTTAATATGTCAGGGTATTAGTTTAAAGTTAATTAACAATAAAAAATTGATACAATATAATAAAAATAAAAAGCGAAGAATAAAGGTTAGTTTTTGGAGAATTTCTCTTAAAATTCTATTTTTTTTCATTATTCTATCGCCCGATTTGGCCTTTTCACAAGCCCTTGATGTTTATGCAAGGGTTAGGATACGAAGAGGAAGTACTGATGGCTCACAAATCGTATTATATAAAGATGGAACGATAGTGCAAACCACTCCATCTGGAAGAGGAGGACGTTTTGAGGTAAAGCTTGATTATGGAGCCGATTACATTCTTTCTTTCGAAATGGAAGACTACGTTACTAAAAAAATAAATATCAACACCCATGTTCCTGATGATTTTCCTAAAGATAGAAATAACATAATTGAGTTTGAGGTTGACCTTGAACCACAAACTGAGGAGGGAGCAATAAAGGTTTACGAAAACCCTGTTGGTAAAATTAAATATTATGACAGGGTGAACGATTTTGATTACGATACTGATTACTCCGCAAAATTCCAAAAGCAAGTTAGGGATGAGGAGAAAAAAATTGCCCAAGAGATTAGGCAAAAAGAGATTGACGAAGAGAAAGCTAGGGTAGAAGCCGAGGCCAAAAAAAGAAGAGAAGAGGAAGAGGCTCGACGTAAAGCACAGGAGGAGGCTCGTAAAGCAGAACAAGAAAAATTAAGAAAGGAAGCGGAAGCTCGTGCCTTGGCAGAGGCAAAAGCCAAGGAGGAGGCCCAAAAACGTGC
>JBKHAH010000114.1:0-7999 GCA_046542995.1 Bacteroidales bacterium | reverse complement strand
TGGTAAAAAGTTGTTTTCATGGTAATTAAAAAGTTTGTTTGGTTTTTTTAATAGATAATTCAATGCAAAAATACAAACTTCTTCAAAAAATGAAAAAACAAAATAGAAAAAAACAGAAACTTACTGGCAATCTCTACACTCATCCAGGTTCTTATTGTAAACAGCCATGGCTTTCTGGCTCATACCCATGCTGGAGAATCCGCCATCGTGATAAATATTCTGCATGGTAATTTTTCGGGTTAAATCGCTGAAAAGGGTTACGCAAAAATTTGCGCATTCCTGCGCATCGGCATTGCCCAATGGTGACATACGGTCAGTAAAATCCATTAAACCTTCAAATCCCATTACGCCACTACCAGCGGTTGTAAGGGTTGGCGACTGCGATATGGTGTTAATCCGAACCCTGCGCTCCCTGCCATAAATGTAACCAAAGCTGCGAGCTATTGATTCAAGTAGCGCCTTGGCATCAGCCATGTCGTTATAGCCATACAATGTTCGCTGCGCAGCTATGTATGATAGAGCCAAAATTGATCCCCATTCGTTTATGGCATCCAACTTCCATGCGGTTTGAAGCAGCTTGTGAAAGGAGACTGCGGATATATCCAGCGTTTTTTGGAAATTATTGTAATCAAGGTCATCGTAGGTTTTACCCTTTCGAACATTGGGAGACATTCCGATGGAGTGCAACACAAAATCAACCTTGCCTCCAAAATGCTCCATGGCCTTTTCAAAAAGGTTACTCAGGTCGTCAATGTTTGTTGCATCAGCAGGTACAAGAAGCGCATCACACTTTTGAGCCAGCTCATTAACCGTTCCCATGCGCATGGCCACAGGGGTATTTGTAAGTACCAATTGTGCACCCTCGTCGTGTGCAAGCTGTGCCACTTTCCATGCAATTGAACTCTCGTTAAGAGCACCAAAAATGATTCCTTTTTTTCCTTTAAGTAGATTATACGCCATTGTATTATTGTTTAATGTACTCAATTAAGTTTTAATTTAATGGTATTGCAATTAATAGTAATTTAGAATTAATATAAAGCAAATATACTGTAAGATTTGTATAACAATAAATTTTGTAAGTTGTTTGTTTGGATAGTAAAGCAACTAGGATGAACTAGCCTTTAAAAGATCTCTCGCATTGGTAAGGGCAGCCTCCGAAACCTTCTCGCCACTTAGCATTTTGGCAATTTCCTGCACCCTCTCATCGTCAGTTAATCTTTTTATCTGCGTTCTTGTAGTATCCCCATCCTGATTTTTATAAACCAGAAGATGATGCTTGCCTTTGGAGGCGATTTGAGGCAGATGCGTGATGTTGATAACCTGCATGCCCTTGGCCATATCGTTAATAATATTACCAACCTTATCGGCCACATCGCCCGAAACGCCGGTATCAATCTCATCGAGAATAATGGTGGGTAGGCCTTTGGTTTGTACCATGATGGATTTTAGGCTAAGCATTAATCTTGACAGTTCGCCACCAGAAGCTACCTTCGATAAATCCTGGAGTGACATCTGCTTGTTAGCAGAAAACTGAAAGGTGATCTTATCAAGACCCGATGGAGTTAGCTCGTTAAGGGGCTGAAAATGCACCTTAAACCCGGCATGCTGCATGCCCAGCTGGGTAAGCATTGCTATTATACTCTTTTCGAAATCAGGTGTACCTTTCTTTCTTATGGATGAAATCTCCTTGGCTAATCCTAAAGCCTGCGTCTCCAGCTCAGCAACCTCTTTGGTCATTTTTTCAATGGAAATATCATAGCTGGAAATATCATCCACTTCGGCTTTTAGATTATCCCTAACCCCAATAAGTTCATCAACACTGTTTACTCGGTGCTTCTGTTGAAGCGTGAGAATGGTATTTAAACGTTGCGTAACGGCCTCCAGCTGGCTGGGGTCCAACTCAACCTTATCGTTCTGCAGGTCAACCTCGCGCGCAAGATCTTGCAACTCAATACGGCACGATTCAACTCTTCTTGCCAACTCTTCGCTCTCGGGATAAACATTATTTATCCTACCTAGCATTGTTTCAACCTGCTTAAGCCAAACAAGGATTGAGGTATCGTCGGCATTGAGGTATGAAGATACCCCTTGCAGTGTCGATTTAATCTCCTCAGCATGTGAGAGCTGCTGCTCTAGCTTCTCTAACTCATCGTCCTCTTCAGGTTTTAGCTTAGCCTCTTCAAGCTCGTTAAGCTGAAAGTTCAGGTAATCAAAATCGGCCTGAGACTTTTCTGCCTTTTCTTTCAGTTCTTTTAGGTTAGCATCAACCTCTGTAAACTTTCTATAGGCCCTCCTATACCCTAATACGTTCTCAATATTGTTTGTATAAGCATCGAGCACTGTTAACTGGAAGGAGCTATCGGCAAGAAGCAGATTCTGATGCTGCGAGTGAATATCAATGATTCTACTCACTAAATCTTTTAAAACAGCCAGCGTAACCGGAAGTTCATTCACAAAGGCTCTGGATTTACCAGCTGGGTTTATCTGCCTTCTAATTAAGGTTTCGCTCTGGTAGTCAAGGTCGTTCTCAACAAAAAAGTTATTAAGGCTATACGCTGATATATCGAAGGTTCCCTCCACCACACAATTCTTTTGCTTATCTTTAAGAACGCCAATATCGGCCCTATTGCCAAGAATAAGACCAAGTGCACCAAGAATGATGGATTTACCTGCACCCGTTTCGCCAGTAATTGTGTTAAGGCCCTTATGGAAATCAATATCGAGATGATCTATAAGGGCGTAGTTTTGGATGAAAAGATTCTTAAGCATGGATTGTACTATGATTATATTGCATGCTACCTTCCCGTTTCATCTCTGCCTCCACCGCCTCCACTCTGTCCTTCGCTTATTCTGTTGTATTTTGAGGCGTTGGCATTGTCAACCTCGTTAAGAATATTGACGGCTCTGGTTATCTCAGCAGGGAATGATTCCGAAAAAATATTTACAAGTTCATCGCTCTTTGCATCGAAAAATACTTGCAGGTAGTACATCTGAGGATCAGGTTTCTCCCTATATACTCGTTGAATATTTGTTAATGCTTCAGCAATTTCTGCACGCCCCTCGGCAAGTTTATCGCTCATCCTATCCAATCCTAATCGATGGTATTTGTAGTAAACCTCCCTTAAAGGACGGTACCTGGAGTTAAGTACGTTTTCAACCAACCAATATCGATTCTTCCTATTTCCCTCGTATGCCTTCCATCCTCGCTCTTTTGCGTTCTGAGCATTGTTTACAATTTTTTCTGCCTGTTGAAAATATTCTGTTCCTCCTAAATAGGAGAAAGAATCGTAATCGAAACCCAAAATAACGTAAACATAATAGGCAAGGATGGCAGTGAGGTTATTATCGTGCCTGTTTTCCGAAAATTCAAGCTGATCAAATTCAACATAGCGAAAATGCAGGTTGTTATCAACAATGTTAAGCATTGTTGTATTGTACGAAGTACCAAAAACCGGACGACGAGATTGAACCTGAATACTTCCCTTAAACTCATCGGAACCAATCTGCTCATTAAGTGTTAGCATTATATTACACTCAATTTTCTCATCCTGCCCATAAATATGGTTGGTCCATGAGGTGTTGTTAACAAACTCGTATATTGCAGTTTGCAAGGTTTGGAATACCTGACGATTGGTACCTTGTATTTTTTGAGAGTTAATCTGTACGTTGCATCGTAACTCCTGCTGATAGGAAACAAAAGGTAGTATCAGCAGGAAAGATAAGAAGAAAAGGAGTTTTCGGTTTGCACTCATAAAAGAGACCAGCTTTAAACGTAATGAATTCAATAAATTAACCTAGATATTTTACCAACTCATCAACAATATCCTTTGCTACATCAACTTTGGTTTTAAGGTCGAAAACGGTATTCGTACCATCTGATCTTAATATTGTGATTTTATTGGTATCCACTTCAAAACCAGCACCCTGTTCCTTTGCTGAATTCAAAACTATAAAATCGAGATTTTTTGACTTGAGCTTACCTATTGCATTCTCAACTTCTCCTTGGGTTTCCAAAGCGAAACCAACCAGTACCTGGTCCATCGATTTTATTGAACCTAACTTCTTGGCAATGTCCTGTGTAGGCTTAAGATTAATGCTAAGTTCAGAATCCTTCCGCTTAATTTTGTGCTCTGGTACTTGCTCAGGAGTAAAATCAGCAACGGCTGCGGCCAGTATTGCTCCATCGCATTTTGAGAAATTAGCTAATGCAGCCTCATACATCTCATGGGCAGCTAAAACTTTTGTAACTTTTATATTCGGATGATTGGGCATGAAGGATGTTGGTCCGGTGATAAAGATTACCTCAGCATCCATTTCGGCAAGCACCTGAGCAATACAACCTCCCATTTTACCTGAAGATCTGTTACCAATAAAACGAACTGGGTCAATTGCTTCATGAGTTGGACCAGATGTCACTAAAATTCTCTTACCTTTTAATGCTTGAGAATGGCTAAAAAACATCTTAATCTGGTTAAAAATCTCTTCAGGTTCCTCCATCCGGCCCTTTCCCGTTAACCCGCTGGCAAGCTCGCCTGTTGCAGCCTCAATAATTGTATTACCAACCCTCTTCAGCGTTTCAATATTTTTTTGAGTGGCTGGATGCAGGTACATATCCAGATCCATTGCTGGAGCCACCATAACGGGGCACTTTGCAGACAAGTAGGAAGTAAGCAATAGGTTGTCGGCCACTCCTGTTGCCATTTTGGCTATGGTGTTTGCCGATGCAGGTGCTATGAGGTACAGATCAGCCCAAATACCTAAATCAACATGGCTATTCCAATCGCCATTCTCAGGGTTAAAAAAATCAACCAGAATAGGATTTTTTGATAAAGTTGCCAGAGTAAGAGGGGTAATAAACTCCTTAGCAAGAGGGGTCATAACAACCTTTACGTTACCACCTTCCTTTTTAATAAGGCGAACTAACGTAGCCGCTTTATATGCGGCTATACTACCAGTAATACCAAGAAGTATGTTCTTACCCTTAATCATACTGTACTACTCTTCAACTTTCGGCTGCTCCGTTTCAGAATCCTTCCTATAGTATAACTTAGAATCTAGAAACTCTTTTGTTGCAATTAGTGTTGGTTTTGGTAGGCGCTCGTAAAACTTGCTAATCTCAATCTGCTCACGATTTTCAAATACCTCCTCCAAATTGTCGGTGTAATAAGCGAACTCCTCGAGCTTCCTGTTTAGCTCATTTTTCATATCCAAGCCAATCGTGTTGGCACGTTTAGCAATTATCCTAACAGACTCATAAAGGTTGCCTGTTTCTTTGTCAAGTTCTGCAAAATCTTGGGTAACGGTGCTTAATGGGGCATTAATTTTCTTGAAATCCATAGTTTAAACCATTATTAATTATCTAAAATTTCCATAGTATTCGCATACATTTTCTCAGCATCTTCCTTATGCATGGTTTCGGGGAATTCTCCCATCAAGTTATAGTATTCATCTAGAGTATTCTGAAACCTCTCTTTTCTTTTCTCTGGAACACTATTATCTGCAAGTTTATAGGATGCCTTTAATATCATGAAAAGTTGCTCCTCCCTGTAATCGCTATTGGGAAATTGAGCCAAACTGTTCTTGAATGCTGTGATGGCGGCTTTATAGTCCTCCATATCATAGTAAAGCTTCGCATTAAGATAAGCCTTCTCAACCAGTTTTTGTCTTAATTCAACAAGGATCTTATTAACTTCTGCTTTTTTATCTGACCGGGGATATTTTGTAATAAACTCAGTAAAAGCAGATATTGCCGCTTGAGTAGTCTCCTGATCGAGCAATGGGCGCGGCGATGATCTGTAAAAACAATATGCATACATGTACTCTGCCTCCTCGGTAAATTGGCTACGAGGATAGTTCTTCCTGAATTTATCAAAATAATGACCAGCGAGTAAATAATCCCCTTGATTATAATACCCTTGAGCTATAAAAAACTCTACGGTATCAGCCTGCTGAGTTCCTTTATATATGGGAACTAACCTTTCAAATAGTATGGTGTACCTGTAGTGATCCTCTGCTTCGTAATACTCTAATGCCTTCTTATACATTAGTTGGTAATCGTTGCTTTTTAAAATTTTATCAAAACCACTACAAGAAGCAAAAATTGCTACTGCAATTAATAAGATGACGAAATAATTTCTTTTCATACTAAAACGTTAAAACCTTTTAATTTAAACACAAATTAAAGCTAATTATTGTGCCCTGTATTTAAGCGAGCAAAGTTAGTAAGAATATTGAATATCTTAACTTATTTTATACAAAAGGAAGTATTTTGAAGCTAAAAAAATTTAAATAAAGAATTGATTAGGTGATTTTTTTAAGCTCATTCAGTACACTTTATAAATTAGAAATAAACAAAAGTTTTGTATGTCAGTCAAGTTTTCAGAATAAACAAAAACTGCAATGGGTTAAATTAGATAAATTGGTAAAATAATGTATTTTTGCATGTGTCAATATTAAATCTAACTTTTAAAAAATAATTACCGTGGATATTTTTGAAAGACTTAAAAAACATATGGGCCCCATTGGTCAGTATCACAAAGAGGGTCATGGCTATTTTGCTTTTCCAAAGTTGGAGGGAGAGATAAAACCCTGGATGACTTTCCGTGGTAAAGAGGTTTTAACCTGGAGTTTAAACAACTATTTAGGCCTTGCAAATCACCCTGAGGTTAGAAAGGCTGATGCTGAGGGAGCTGCTAAATATGGAATGGCTTACCCAATGGGTGCACGTATGATGAGCGGGCAAACACGACTACATGAAGAGTTGGAGGAAAAGCTGGCGGATTTTGTAGGAAAGCAATCAGCATTCCTGCTTAACTACGGCTATCAAGGAATGATTTCTATCATAGATGCTTTAGTATCTAGAAATGATGTAATTGTTTACGATTCAGAGTCGCATGCTTGCATAATTGATGGGCTAAGGCTTGTCCCTGGCAAACGCTTTGTATATGCGCATAACGATATAGACAGTTTACGGAAACAGCTGGGGCATGCAACCCGCTTGGTAGAAAAAACCGGAGGAGGAATTCTTGTTATTACTGAAGGGGTCTTTGGTATGGCAGGGGATCTTGGTAACCTTAAGGCAATTGCTGACCTAAAGTCAGATTTTAATTTCCGCCTTTTGGTTGATGATGCCCATGGTTTTGGCACAATGGGAGAAACAGGAGCTGGTGCAGGAGAGCATTTTGGAGTTCAGGATAAGATTGATGTTTATTTCGCAACTTTTGCCAAAAGCATGGCAGGCATAGGAGGCTTTGTTGCAGCCGATGAGGATATTGTAATGTATTTAGCCTACAACCTACGCTCACAAATTTTTGCAAAATCACTACCAATGCCAATGGTAATTGGTGCATTAAAAAGGCTGGAACTTCTCCAGAACAACCCAGAGCTTAAGCAAAAACTTTGGGAGGTTGTTAGAGCCTTACAGCAGGGATTAAAAGAAGTAGGCCTGGATATTGGCAAAACCGAATCGCCCGTTACGCCAGTTTACATGAAAGGTAATGTGCCGGAAGCAACCAACATGGTTTTTGATTTACGCGAGAACTACAATATCTTCTGCTCTATTGTAGTATATCCAGTAATTCCTAAGGGCCAAATATTACTTAGGTTAATTCCTACTGCCGTTCATACCATGGAGGATGTTAAAATGACCATAGATGCATTTGCAGAGTGCTCACAGAAACTTAGAGAGGGGAAGTACTACGCGGAAAAAATGTCGCAAGCGTAAAAATAATTATAAGTTGATATTATTGAAAGATGCTTCATCCGCCAGCAGAGCGAATGAAGCATCTTTGTTTTAAACAGTTGATTAGCCAGAACGGCTGGCAATAAACGGAGGCCGGGATTTCAAAACTCCAACATATCAAACCGTAACAACTTTGAATAAATGAACAAAAGTTAAAATCTTCCACATCCCCCGGCTTACGTATATTGCGTGTTGTGGTGGCGTGCATTATTCAAGGTCAAGTACTATTTGAATATTTTCTTTTACTAAATCAATCAG
>JBKHAH010000113.1:0-8052 GCA_046542995.1 Bacteroidales bacterium | reverse complement strand
AACACCTGTCCCGTAGGGACAGAATATCGGTAAAAGGCAGAACAAACAGAACCATCTTTGTCCCGTGAGGGACAAAATATCGGTAGCAGCAAGAAGAATTAGCAGAAACACCTGTCCCGTAGGGACAGAATATTGGTAAAAAGAACAACAGTTAAAGATATCCATAAAGACACATGGAAACCTGACAGTTCCTATAACCTGTCAGGTTTCCAAACCATACAACAATGGAAAACAAAAACAACAACCGCAAGGATACAATCCAAAAACGCATTGAACAGGCACTCAAATCGGGCAGGGAAAACCTTTCCAACCTCAAAGGTAAAACCTTGGAGGAGATACTGGAGGAGATAAGTACCTATCATCAGGAATTAGAAATCCAAAATCAGGAGCTACAACGAGTGTACGAAGAGCTGGATATTTCCAAACAGGATTATCAGGCGCTCTTTGATTTTGCCCCCATAGGATATGTGGTTGTTGATACATCAAACACCATAGTAAAAGCAAACGTCACTTTTGCCAATATGGTTGGTGAAAAATCGGAGGAGCTAAAGAATAAGAAGGTCAACTCCTTTATACACCCCAACTTTCAGGATCAGTACTATCTTACTACAAAAAAAGTTCTAAAGGAAAAGAATGCAAATAGCATTCTGGTTAAACTCAATGTGAAGTCGAAAGAGATATTTGCTAAGCTGGAATGCAATATTCTTAAAACAGACAATGGCGATAACCTCCGCCTGGGCTTTGTGGACGTAACCAACGAGGTGATTAACGAAAGGCAGCTAATAGATAGTCGCGAGCGATACCGTGCCGTAGCCGATTATGCCTACCATTGGGAGTATTGGCAGGATCCTGACGAGCGACTACTCTACATGTCGCCTTCGTGCGAGCGGATTACAGGCTACTCCAGGTTCGAGTTCTTCGAAAATCCAAACCTGCTAGAGGATATTATTCACCCCGATGATAGGCATAAATTTGAGGAGCATAAATACGTTGCCATAGCCTCAGGCCAAACAAGAGTAGAGCATACTGCCGAGTATAGAATTACCCGTAAAAATGGGGAGGTTATATGGATTGGTCATGCATGCCAAAATATATTTAAAGAGGATGGAACTCACATTGGCCTCAGAGCCACCAACAGGGATATAACCAAGCGTAAGTTAGCCCGCGAGGAGCTAAAACAGAATGTTGCGCTACTTAACCAAACTCAGGAGATTGCCCATATCGGTAGCTGGGAGCTGAACGTAGAAACCAATAAGCTTATCTGGTCCGATGAGATTTACAGAATTTTCGGCATTGATCCACAGCAATTTAAGGGCTCATACGAGTGTTTTCTTGACACTGTACACCCCGACGACCGCGACAGCGTGAATGCAGCGTACGTAAATTCCCTACGCGATGAAGCCAATACCTATGAAATTGAGCACAGGATAATCCGAAAGGATAACAACGAGGTAAGGTACGTTTACGAAAAATGCAACCACGAGAGGAACGATAACGGCAGGGTTACCCGCTCCGTAGGCATGGTACAGGATATTACTGAGCGTAAGCAGAAAGAGCAGAAGCTGGTTATAAGCGACAGAATTTTCAACTACTCCCTCGATATGCTCTGCATTGCAGGCTACGATGGCTACTTTAAAACCCTAAACCCTGCATGGGCAAAAACATTGGGCTGGAGCACAGAGGAGCTGATGAAAAAGCCATGGATAGAATTTGTACACCCCAACGACAGGGAAGCCACCATGCGAATCAGGACCGTTCTTGTTGATGGTGAGGAGATTTTTCAGTTCGAGAACCGTTACGTATGCAAGGATGGAACCTACAAGTGGCTCTCATGGAATTCCTATCCATACCCAAAGGAGAACATCATGTTTGGCGTTGCACGCGATGTTACCTTTAGAAAGCAGGCAGAAGAAAGGTTACTAACAAGCGAACTTAAACTTAAGGAACAAGTTGAGGAATATACAGCACTAAACGAGGAACTCAACCAATCCAACGAGGAGCTACGTAACGTAATGGAGGACCTCCATGATAGTAACCAGCGCAATAGCGCTCTGGTATCGGCCAACCCCGATGTAATGTTTGTGTATGACCGCAATGGGGTTTTCCTCGATTACCACACCCCCAGCCCTGAGACCTTGCTCCTTAAACCAAATGATTTCTTAAACAAAAAAGCCAATGAGGTTTTACCAGATTTTCTGGCAGAGATAAATCAGAATGCCATTAATGCCCTTTTTGAAACCGGGGAAGCTCAAACATATTCATACTCCCTTGATATTAACAAGAAAACCCACCATTACGATGCCCGCATGGTGCGTTACGGAGATGACAAAGCGCTTGCCATTGTTAGGGATATTACCGAGCAAAAGATTGCAGAGGAAAAGGTACGCCAAGCTCACGAAACCTACCAGGGAATAATCAATAGCGTTACGGAGTCAATTTATATTCAGGATGAAGATGGTGCTTTCCTTGAGGTTAACAACGCTGCCTTAAAATCTTATGGCTTAAAGCGCAAGGATCTAATTGGCAAAACACCAGAGATACTCTCCGCCCAAGGAAGAAACGATCTGCCATTAATCGCTAAAATGATTAGGAAAGCATTTAAAGGCGAGCCACAACGCTTCGAGTTCTGGGGCAAAAGGGCTAACGGTACTGTTTTTCCAAACGAAGTTACGCTCACAAAAGGTACATATTTTGGTAAGAATGTTGTTATTGCTGTTGCAAGAGACATATCTGAACGTAAACAGGCTGAGGAAAAACTTCAGCAAAGCAACAATAATATTAGCTTCCTTGCCGATAGGGCCATATCATTTATCAACACAAACACCCTCTCACAGTTCTATGCTTTTATTGCCGAGAGTATGCAAAAACTCAATCCCAACGCATACATCCTTGTTAACTCAGTAAATATGGATGAGAATTTCTTTGTTACAAAAGCTGTGGGTGGGCCGTCAAAACTTGTAAGCAAAATTTCTTCATTACTTGGATACGATATAGTAGGCAAAAAATTCACCATAAACCAATCATTCCTACACCAGGCAAGTGGCAAACTTGTTAAAATAAAAGGGGGAGTATATGAATTTAGTCTTGGTAACTTGCCAAAATCGCTGTCAAAAAAAATTGAAGGACTACTGCAAATAAATAGTATTTATGGCATAGCCGTACTATCCAATGGTAAAATTGTAGCCAACGTCGCTCTTATCTTTGCCAAAGATAACGATATTACAAATATCGAAACCATTGAAGCATTTATTAAGCAAGCTGCAATGGCTTATTCTCGAATTAAAACCCAAGAGGATTTAACCAAAAGCGAACAACGTTTCCAACTCAGCATGGAAGCCACCAACGATGGGCTTTGGGACTGGAATGTAAAAAATAGAGAGGCCTACTATAGTCCGGCTTACTACACAATGCTTGGCTATGAGGTTGGTGGATTCCCTACCACAGGGAGTGTTTGGAAAGGGCTAGTGCATACCGATGACTGGGAACGAGTTGATGAGGTAATTAGTAAATGTGTAAATGGCATTTCCGATTCTTTTGATAATGAATTTCGGATGAAATCATATAGCGGAGAGTGGAAGTGGATTTATTCCAGAGGAAAAGTTGTTGAGCGCGATAAAAAAGGCAAAGCTCTTAGGATTGTTGGTACCCATGTGGATATTACCCAACGAAAAGATGCCGAGAACGAGATACTTAAACGCGAGCTGCTTCTAAACAAGATATTTGATGTTCTTCCCATAGGTCTCTGGTTTGCCGACGAAAAGGGTAAACTCCAAAGGGGTAACCCCGCAGGTGTTAAGATTTGGGGTGCCGAGCCAACCGTTCCCATGGAGGAGTATGGAGTTCTCAAAGCCCGTCGATTACCCTCTGGTGAAGAGATTGCTCCTGATGAGTGGGCTCTGGCAAAAACCATTAAGTACGGCAAAACCATAACCGACGAGCTAATTGAGATTGAAGCCTTTGATGGTAAGAAAAGGGTGGTACTTAACTACGCAGCACCTGTTATTGATAATAAGGGAGAAATGCTTGGAGCCATTGTAGTAAATAATGATATTACAAATTTACACAAGGCACAGGAAAACCTGAGAGCCAATGAGCAGCTACTGAAAAGTATTTCAGACAATATGTTCGATTTGGTTTCACTTACCGACCTACACGGAAACTACACCTTTGCAGGCGCATCGCACAGTATTCTTGGCTACAAAATTGAGAACCTTATCGGCACTAACGTATTGGAGTATGTTCATCCCGATGACCTACCAAAAGTAAAAAATGCTTTTGTGGAGTTTCTTAGCAATCAGAAGGATAATAAGCGGGTTGAGTACCGCAATCGATGCGCAGATGGCTCTTACCTCTGGTTTGAGACCATTGGAAGATTTATTCTCGATGAAAAAGGAAAACCAAAGGAGATACTATTCAACTCGCGCGATATTACCGAGCGCAAAAAGATTGAGGATGCCCTTGCCCACTCACATAATTTAATGAAATATATTATTGAACACATCAGAGGCGCTGTTGCTGTTCATGACAGGAATTTCCGATATATATATGTAAGCGAACAGTATCTTACTGATTTTAATGTTGAGGATAAAAATATCATTGGTAAACATCACTACGAAGTATTCCCAGATTTGCCGCAAAAATGGAGGGATGCTCACCAACGAGCCCTCAAGGGGGAGGTTATTAGCAAGGATGACGACCCATTTGAAATGCCTGATGGCACCATTGAATGGACCCGCTGGGAATGTCGCCCATGGTATGAAGCTAATGGTAAAATTGGTGGCTTTGTTGTTTACACTGAAATTATCACCAAACGCAAAGAAGCCGAGCAGGCCCTCCGCGAAAGCGAGGAGCGGTTCCGTAGTCTTTACGAGAATGCCACCGTGGGCATTTACCGCACAACTCCCGATGGAAGAATCCTTATGGCAAACCCCACCTTGGTTGAAATGATTGGTTACGATTCCTTCGAGGAACTTGCAAAACGAAATTTATCGCAGGAGGACTATGAACCCGAGTATCCACGGGAAGAGTTCCAAAGGCAGATTGAGGAGAAGGGCGAGGTTAAAGGGCTGGAATCGGCTTGGAGAAAAAAGGATGGCTCAACCATTTATGTTTCCGAGAGTGCCCGTGCAGTTAGGGATGAAAAAGGAAAAATTATTTATTACGAGGGCATAGTTGAGGATATTACCGAGCGAAAAAAAGCTATCAATGCGCTTGTGGCAAGCGAAAACCGAATCCAGAGTATCTTCCGGGTTGCACCAACGGGCATAGGGGTTATTAAAAACAGAGTTTTTATGGATGTAAACCCCCGCCTATGCGAAATGACGGGCTATAGTACCGATGAACTGATTGGGCAAAGCGCACTCATGATATACCCCACAAAGGCTGATTTCGATTATGTTGGGAATGAGAAGTATCGTCAAATTGCAGAAAAGGGTACAGGCTCTGTTGAAACCCGCTGGGTAAGAAAGGATAAATCCATTATTAATGTATTTCTTTCATCAACACCAATCAATCGAAAGGACTTATCGCATGGAGTAACCTTTACCGCATTGGATATAACCGACAGGAAGAAAATAGAAATAAACCTCAGGGAGAACGAGGAGAAGTATCGTCTCCTGTTTGAAAATATGACTCAGGGGTTTGCCCTAAGTGAGGTTATTGTTGATAATCATGGAAATCCTGTTAACTACAGGTTTATAACGGTTAATCCAACATACGAGAAGCTAACAGGTTTAAAGGCAAAAGATATTGTTGGAAAAACCATAAAGGATGTGATTCCTGATATTGAGCCGTACTGGATTGAAAATTTTGGGAAGGTTGGTCTTACCGGCAAACCCAAAAGGTTTGAGAACTATGCTAGAAAACTGGATAAACATTTTGACACTTTGGTTTTTAGCCCAAAGAAAGGACAATTTGCTGTTATATCATCGGATGTTACCGAGCGTAAAAAAGCCGAAGAGGAAATTGCCAAGCTGTCTAAAGGCATTGAGCAAAGCCCCGCTATTGTTGTTATTACCGATACCGATGGAACCATTGAATACGTTAACCCTAAATTTACAAAAGTAACGGGTTACTCTTTGAAGGAAGCCATTGGTGAGAACCCAAGAATTCTTAACTCTGGTAATCAGAGTAAGGCATTCTACAAGAATCTATGGGATACAATTAAATCGGGTAAAGATTGGCAAGGAGAAATGCTTAATAAAAAGAAGGATGGCTCAACCTACTGGGAGTATGCTCTCATATCATCAATAAAGGATGAGGGAGGCAACATAAGACATTTCATCGCCATTAAAGAGGATATTACGCAACGCAAAAAAATAGAGAAGGATCTTAAGGAGAAGAATGAGGAGTATCTTGCCCTTAACGAGGAGCTAATTGAAAGCAACGAAAGGATTCAGCTGGTAAACAAAGATCTGGTTCATGCCCGAAAAAAAGCCGAGGAGAGCGATCGGCTTAAAACGGCTTTCCTAGCCAATATGAGCCATGAGGTTCGCACCCCAATGAACTCTATTATAGGATTTTCCGAGTTCCTGCTCCGCCCAAACGTACCCAGAGAGAAGCAGGTGTTCTTTGCACGAATTCTTAACACATCATGCCACCAGCTACTAAGCGTGGTTAACGATATAATAGATATTTCCAAGATAGAAACCGGACAAATGGATATTCATCAGGAGGAGGTAAATATCAACAACTCCATATCAAGAATTAAGGAGGTTTTCATTCCTCAGGCAACCCAACATCAGGTTACTCTGGAAACAAACTTCTACTGGAACAATGACCGGGCCATGATAATTACCGACACCAGTAAAATCGATCAAATATTTACTAACCTTATAAGCAACGCTATTAAGTTTACCGAAGAGGGTTCTGTAGAGATAGGCTATACGCTAAAGGGCGAGTTTATTGAGTTCTATGTAAAGGACACTGGTATAGGAATTAGCCCAGAGCATCACGAGTTGGTGTTTGAGCGGTTCAAGCAGGTTGAGATGGAGTCCACAAGAAAATACGGCGGAACAGGATTAGGCTTGCCCATAAGCAAAGCATTTGTTGAAATGCTGGGAGGTACCATCTGGCTTAACTCTGAGTTGGGAAAGGGAACAACCATCTACTTTACGTTACCATACGTTCCCTCCCGGGAAATTGCTGAGCAAGAAGAAAGCCCAGGCAACGAGGATGATATTCACCTAAACGGAAAAACCATCCTTATTGCCGAGGACGAGACTGCTAACATTCTGTACTTACGCGAATTGGTTGAGGATACGGGCGCAAAAGTAATACACGCACAGGATGGAAAGGAGGCTGTTGATATCGTTCAAAGCAATCCCAACATAGACCTTATTCTAATGGACATAAAAATGCCCGTTATGAATGGCGTTGATGCAACCAGGCTAATTAAGAAGCATACAAATAAAATCCCAGTTATTGCACTTACAGCCTACGCCATGTCCGGCGATAAGGATAAGTACCTAAAAGCAGGATGTGATGGGTATCTCTCAAAGCCAATACTTGGCGATGAGCTAATTAGCATTTTAAAAGAATTTTTAGGAAAACCTAAGAAAAGTATATAGCAGACGCAATGGCGAAGAGCATACCCCATCTTTTTTTGGCTGAATTCTACCAATAAGATATTCCCTGTCCTATATAATAATGAAAGCTACGACCCTTTCGGCCTTCAGCGTGAAATCGTAGAACTCAAGAGTTGGACGGATTGCAGGGGGAGTCCTAAAGGAGTGCTGCGCTCCCAATGCATTCGGTTACCTATTGAATGTTCCTTATCCAAATAATTTAGTTTAAAGCAATGCTTAATCCTAGCAATTGCACTCCGCCTGCCTTTGCTGGCAGGCAGGCAAGCCAAATTCGCACAGCCGTAGAGTTCAAGATTTCATGATGTAAGCCTTGATTTTTTTGTTACTTTTTTATCAAGAAAAAAGTATGAGAAGAAGGTTCAGCAGGTAGGTAATTGTAATATGAAAAACCTGTTTAGTCCTTCATACCGACTAATAACGAAAAGCTGAAATAGAATAATCCTACACAATTGAATGGGATCGCTTC
>JBKHAH010000112.1:0-8159 GCA_046542995.1 Bacteroidales bacterium | reverse complement strand
TAAAAAATTATTGAAACATTATGGTAACAAATAATTAACTTTGTAACTTTAAAGAGCAATACATTCTAATATATTATTTAACAAAATATTTATATCCCTATGATACAAAGTTTTACCAAAACAATTCTTACTCTTCTTAGCCTATTTTTAATTTTCAATGCAACAAAAGCGCAAGAAGAGGAAGATGACCCCAGGATAACCAGATTAAGAGACAGAATTGAAATGGCAGAAGAAAGGGTAGCCATAGTTGAAGAGCAGATTGCTTCTGCTGACAGTATGATATTGGCAGGCGAAAAGATGATGGCTAAAGCCGAGGACGATTTAAAAGAGCTGGCAAGCGAGAAGCGTGCTATTGAGCGTAAATACTTTAATGAAAAAAGACCGCTGGAAAGACAAATGCGTTCAAAAGATAATGAAGAAGTAAGGGAAGCTCGTACCCTACTAAGAGAGGTAAAGAACAACGAAAGGGAGGAAGATAGGGCATGGAAAATGAAATACAGAGAATCTATTAAAGAGTACGATTCAGCTCAACGTATTATTAACAGGGGCAAAAATAATCTAAAAAGAACCAATAAGCGCATGAGGGATGCCCAAAAACGAGTTAGAACTGCTGAACGCAACTTAAAAAAAGCGATAAGAAAGCTCTAAATCATAAAAACGTACTGGTAATTTAGCTAGATTTCTGTGCTGAAACAGGTAGTTTTACACAAAACTTTGTGCCAACACCGTATTCTGTTTCGAACCAAATATCTCCACCCATAACCTCAACAATTCCCTTGCTTATCGCAAGGCCAAGCCCCATCCCGCTTGATTTTGTCGTGAAATTTGGGCTAAACAATTTGCCCTCCACCTCTGGATGAATTCCGCCACCATTATCAGCCACACATACAAGGGCATTTCTACTGTTTAAACTGGAAATGCTAACAACAATTCTTCCCTCTACATCTCTACCAATTGCCTGTATGGCATTTTTTAGCAGGTTAACAAAAACCCTGTGAAGTTGCTCCCTGTCGGCATGAACCGTTAAAGCATTATTTAAATCATAATCCTTTTCAATTGAGATATTAGGATAAGCAGAGAAAAGGGTAATTGCGTCATCAATAATTTTAGTAAGGGATACGTTTTGAAAGTTGCCTGCGGGCATTTTTGCAAAGTTCGAGAACTCTGTGGCTATGTTACTCAATGCATTTATCTGATCAACAAGCGAATCGGCAAACTTATCGAACATATCCTGCCAACCCGGCTGGCTTGCCTTTTTTGCTCTTACTAAATACTGAAGGTTAAGCTTAATTGGAGTAAGCGGATTTTTAATCTCATGCGCAATTTGCTTGGCCATTTCTCGCCAAGCACTCTGCCTCTGGCTATATGCTATCTTACGGGCACTTTCGGCCAGTTCAATAACCATCCTATTATACTCATTAACCAGCTTTCCAACCTCATCCCTACCCTCGTAGCTTATCGTTTCGTTATGCTTATCAATATCAACAGTGCTTAATTTCTCCCTAATCAGTTCCAGGGGTTTTGATATCCTGTTACTAATGGCAACCGCAACGAATACTGCGAATAATATGAGCAAAGCATATATATTAACAAGAGCTACAATTACCGATAGAACCTCGTTCATAAACTCTCCCTGCCGTGTGAAATATGGAAGATTAAGGTACCCGATTTTCTGATTTTGAGCATTAAACAAAGGTGCATAAGCCGATAGGTACTCCATGTTTCCAATCTTTTCCTTATGAATTAGCTTCGGACTATGCTTCTTATCCATCTGATACCATGCAATAGGATGCATTATGGTTCCAAACAGCTGCCTCTCAAAAACTTCAGGCCTCGATGTTGCAATTAACTCTCCCGAAACATCATATAAATTTATATCGGAATAAAATATATTTGATAAATTTATTAAGTAATGAGTGAGAAACTCCTGGTTCTGTGCATCCAACTCGTCCTGATTAATAAGGTTGCTTTCTACATCTACCATCACCGAGTGCATCTTCTCGCTTAGGCTATCGGTATTCTTGTTCTCAAAACTCTTAACGCTGTAAACTATTGTTACCATACCCACCATTATTAGGGACAGAAGCAATACCTGAACCATGGAGTACCTAATTCGATTTTTAAAACTGGGGATATGCAGGTTTAACGACACGGGGAAGCCTCCTAATCGCAGCAACAACAGCAAGGTTAAAAAGAAGAAAAGGAAAACCCATGCAAAGGATGCTGTGATATCGAACAGGTTTACCTTGGGCCTGGAGAGAAAAAGGGTAATATCACCCCCATCCTCATACATCATATGGCTATACTGATCATCCTCAATGAATGTGTACCTGCCAGCGGTGTCGGATGACATTTGATTCACCAGTGGGTAGCTAAAATCGCCCGTGCGGGCAATTAGCCAGTCCTCGTGGTACTTTGCAGAGGAATAGTTAGCAAAGGTTGATTTTTTGGCTAAGTCCCCATCCAGCAGCAATTCAGGGTATCCCAGCAGCTCGCGATTCAGCTTTGAGTCAAGTTCAATGTAAATACAAATCTCCTCCCCATCAGGCAGCACAAACTCAATCATACCAAGGTAGCTAATTCTTCCATTCTGATTATTCAAATGATAGAAGCTTGTACCAGGAATCCTAAATCCATACTCATTGAGCATGTCCTCAAAAAAATCGTAACACCTAACAACCTCGCTACTTTTCTCCAACGTTAGCATTGATGAGGTAAAGCAAACGGTAGTCTGAAAATCGTACTTCTTGAAATATCCTCCCAGATAATTGTCGTTCAGGTGAACGTTCAGATCACGCTCCATTTCGAAAATATTATCCAGATAATAAACAATATCCTCATCGGCATACATCTTACGAGCCATCTGCGGAAACATTACCTCGGCAACTGGGTCGCGCTCATTGGCAAGATTTATGGCAAGGATCTTTCTAATTTCGTTGTCCTTTTCAACAGCATAATTCGAAACTAGCGTTACGGTATAAACCGAGAGAAGAAATGCAAATATTACATAGATATTAGCCCTAATCAACCTATTTTGAAGGGATAAAACTCCCAATGTAAAAAAAACGATAAACGCAAGAACTACTCCAAATACAGAGGGGAATCCAAAGAGTATTGAGAAAAAAAGCAGAACTAGAAGGAATGTTGAGCCCATGAAGAAGAGAACATGTTTTGGCCTGTCCCAAGGTAACAAACTGTAGGATGCATGCATTAGCAGAATGGAAGATGCGAACCACAAAGAAAGGGAAAGGTACTCAAGTATAGAATAGACAGATAAATCAAAGATTCTGTATGCCTCCAAAGTCACAGTTGAATTTAACACAAGGATGGAAATTAGCTTATCTGTTATGAACAACCCTAAAAAAGAGAACACCGCCAATATTCCAGCAACAATAAATCTAACCGTTCGCTTTTCATATCCTGATTTCTTAAAAACACGATAGGCATACCATGCCAGCAAAAAAACCAGAATGGAGTTAAACAGAGAATCGCCCAGCGATGGCGAAAGCCAGGAGTAAGCAAAAATCTCAGGCCCAAAAAGTTGCCAATCGCCCTGTGGAATAAGCTGCAGTTGAAGAGTTAAAATACGTATTGCACCCACTAGAATGGCAAGCAATAAAACGCTTATCCCGCCCCTTGATTTTACTGATGGAATCCAAAATGTAAAAAATACGGTAAGCATTACAAAGATAAATCCTGCTCTGTAAAGCAAGGCGTTAAGATTCTCTATTTGCGAATCAAAATTTTTAGGTATGTAGTTAAGATAGAATACGGGACGAGAGCTGTAAATTGATAAGGGGAACGAACCATTTTTAGATGATGGAGATATGCCGTACCCCTCAAGAAAACTTAGGGTTGAATGGAATTTATTCTCCAAGAATTTGTTTTGATAAGGGTAGTTATACTTGAGCTCCACAAGGAGCAATCCTTTGTAATTATCGCGAGCTATCCAGTACGAAATACACCAAGTATTCTGAACAAGTACTAGCCTGTCGGAATACTCAAGTATATGATCAACATCCCTCTTTTCGGACCAAAACTCAAGATTGTTGTCTTTAAAGATAAAAACCGCCAGCCCATTCTTATTTAACTCACTATAAAAGGAGCTGTTTAACAATGCGAACGCTTCCTCAGATCCATGCTCTATAGATTCGTTTATGAGCATCTTGGTAATATCCATACCCTTCTCCGTCCGTTCTTTAATCACCTCTGTTGCCTGAGTTAGATTAGGTGGTTGCGCCAATCTACTAGTTAATACATCTTCGGTAAAGGGGATTAATGCGAACAATCCAATTGCAAAAAGCAATGAAACTATAGCCAATAAATATGCAATGCGTGATTTCAAAAGCCAGGTATTTATATTTTTATCTGGTTAAATGACTCAAAAATACCTACAAAAAGCGAACCGAAACAACCATATATTATTAATATTTTAGAAACAAAAACATCTAATTATGATGATATGGTTCGCCCTTAAGAATCGTCATGGCTCTATACAGCTGCTCAAACAGAATTACCCGTACCATCTGATGAGAAAAAGTTAAGCTGGATAACGCAATTTTCCCCTGAACAGATTTTTTGATATTGTTGGATACACCGTAAGCACCGCCAATAATAAGAAGCAGTTCCTTTGAACCCGTAAGCATTTTGGATTCAAGGAACTGTGCCAGCTGTACCGATGTAAATTGTTTTCCATTCTCATCCAACAGGTAAACCATGGGGCAACCATCAATGAATGGTAGCAACAGCAACTCCTCTTTTCTTAAAAGCTGTTCCTGAGTTAAATTCTTGCTGCTTTTAACATCAGGTATAACTATAAAATCAACCTTAATATATCTTTTCAAACGCTTAAGGTACTCCTCTACACCCTGATAAACAAAACCTTTAACAGTTTTCCCTATGGCAACAACAGTTATTTTCACTTCTATAAGTTAATTAAAAACGCTCGTTTCTTAAAACAAGAATTCAAAAGAACACAAAGTTTAACAAATGGTTTGACATTTCAATAAAACTTAAGTAATTTTACATGATACGTTGGTTTAATATTTTAAAACCTTCTTCAATTTTGTTTATAGGCATAGAATTTGATGTGTAATAATACTATGTGTAATTTTACAAAAAAAATATAATATGAGAAACCGATTGTGCTTACTCGCTCTCTTTACAATGCTCATCTCGCTAAATAGTATGAAAGTGTACTCACAGGATGCTGTTGAGGGTATAGCAAGCGCTTTAAAGGATGGAAACTCTGGCCAGCTGGGAAAGTACCTTAACCGTACCGTTGAACTAGAAATTATTGAGGATGAAAACATGTATAGCAAGGCGCAAGCTGAGCTAATGCTTAAGGACTTTTTTAGTAAGAATGAACCTACTGACTTTATTGTTAACCATCAGGGTTCGAAAGCCGAAACCAGTTTTGCCATTGGCATCCTGGTAACATCAAAAGGGAGTTTCCGGGTTTCAATCTTCATGAAATCTGAGAACGACTCAATGCTTATTCATCAGCTCAGAATTGAACGAAGCGATTGATTAATCCATCCCAAATCCTTTTGAAACCAAATCAGTATTTAACCCAAAGAACAACATGTCGCTTATCAATTCAATTCTTGACCTTGCCATTGCTGAAGACATTGGCGATGGGGATCACTCGTCAATCTCATGCATACCCTCAAGTGCAACTGGTAAGGTACAATTAATGGCAAAGCAGCAGGGCTGTATTGCTGGCATTGAAATTGCTAAAGTTATTTACCATAAAATTGATGAGCATATCCACTTCACACCCTACTTAGCAGATGGGGTAAATGTAAAATTCGGGGATATTGCTTTCACTGCCGAAGGCAGCATCCGCTCACTACTACAAGCCGAACGTATTGTGCTTAATGTTATGCAGCGAATGAGCGGAATTGCTACCCAAACGCAAGAGTATGTTAAGGCCGTTGAAGGAACTAAGGCAAAAATTCTTGATACGCGGAAAACCACGCCTGGCATGCGGGAACTAGACAAGATGGCTGTTCGTATAGGTGGAGGACAAAACCATAGAATGGGCCTTTACGATATGATAATGCTAAAAGACAACCATATTGATTTTGCAGGAGGAATATCGCAAGCCATTCGTAAAGCCAACAACTATCTTGCTGAAATTGGTAAGGGAATTCACATAGAGGTGGAAACCCGGAGCATGGAGGAGGTTGAAGAGGTGCTAAATATAGGAGGTGTACAACGAATAATGCTCGATAACTTCAGCATTGAACAAACCCAGCAAGCTGTTAAGTTAATAAACGGACGATTTGAAACCGAATCGTCAGGCGGGATAACACTTGAAACCATAAGACCCTACGCAGAAACAGGAGTTGATTACATTTCGGTTGGTGCACTTACCCACCAGATTAAGAGCCTTGACATGAACCTAAAAAAGGTTTAGTTAAAATGAATAACAGCAAAAGAAGGGGCGCTTTTAACAGAGGCAGACGGAGGCTTACCCTGCTAACCATGCTGGCAGCTCGCAAGGCTAAAAGAGTAAGCATTATTGGATTTAAAGGGGTGCCCTTATACGAGGTGCTCCGGTTCTTTTTTAAGGGCATAGTTAACGGAAGTATTACCACGCGGGCATCTGCCGTTGCGTTTGATTTTTTTGTTGCCATCTTCCCCACCATTATTTTTGTATTCACTCTACTACCTTATGTACCCGTTGAAAATTTTCAGGAGCAGCTCCTTGATTTAATCGAAGGGATTATACCCAACACAGCCTACAAACTGGTTGAATCAACTCTGGTTGATGTTGTTAGCCAAAGGAACTGGGGCTTACTCTCGTTTGGTTTTATTGCTGCTGTAATTTTTGCCCACAACGGAATGAGCGCACTTATCAATGCATTTAACGCTACGTACCATACCATTGAAACACGCAAGTTTGTAAATCAGCACCTTATCGCCTTCTTCCTCACCTTTCTATTGCCCTCACTAGTGACCATTGCTGTAATACTCCTTGTTTTTGGAAAATTTGGCCTTGGCTTACTGGTTGAGAAGGATATACTACAACTTAACCTAACGTACTACCTATTTGATATACTAAGGTGGGTAGTAATTGTATGGATGTTCCTTTTCTCAATATCTTTCCTTTACTACCTGGCACCAGCAAAGCGTACTGAATTCAAATTTATTTCACCAGGATCCATAATGGCAACCTTTATGATTTTGGTAACGTCCCTTGGATTTTCATTCTTTGTAAATAACTTTGGTCAGTATAACAAGCTGTACGGATCAATAGGAAGCCTGCTGGCACTTATGATTTGGATTTTCTTTAATGCTATTGGTCTGATTGTAGGATTTGAGCTTAACGCAAGCATTGCATCAGCAAGAAACAAAAGGAAAATCGATGAACTAAAAATTCAGCTTAGCAATGAGCAAGAAGAAAATATCGGAACTAAGGAGGGAATACAATCTCAAGAAACTCACGGAAACAGAAATATCTTCTGACCCCATAGAGCAGTTTAGCACTTGGATGCTCGAAGTTATTAGCAGCGATTGTCTGGAACCTAATGCCATGACGTTGTCAACCAGTACTTTTGACGGGAAGCCATCTGCAAGAATAGTACTGCTTAAGGATTACGATAAGGCAGGGTTCACCTTCTTCACGAACTATGAAAGTAAGAAAGGGGTACAATTGCTGCAAAACCCCTACGCTGCTCTAACCTTCTTTTGGCCTGAGCTGGAAAGGCAGGTTCGCGTAGAGGGGAAGGTGAGCAAGGTAAACGCGCAAACATCCGATAGGTACTTTTACTCCCGACCCGAAAAGAGCAAGATTGGCGCATGGGCCTCGCCACAAAGCAAGGTTCTTCCTAACCGCAAGTATCTGGATAATCTTAAGTCCGATTTTCAGGAGGAGTTCTCAGGAAAGACCATAAGCCGACCCGAAAATTGGGGAGGATACATTTTGGAACCTAACCTTATAGAGTTCTGGCAGGGGCGTCCCAGCCGGTTTCATGACCGTATTCAGTACACCTTCCATAACAACGAATGGGTTATTGAGCGCTTAGCACCATAAAAGAGTTGCATTATGTATCCATACGATATCGTTTTGAGTAAAAACCCAAATTGAGCGATTCCGCTCAATCGATTAAGGAAATGTAAGCAGCTCACCTCAATCATTCGGTAAACTGCAA
>JBKHAH010000111.1:0-8187 GCA_046542995.1 Bacteroidales bacterium | reverse complement strand
TCCTGGATATGCTAATTATTATTGGCATGGCCATACTTATTCAAACCGATATTATTGACTACCTTTTCTTCAGAATTTTACAAACGGTGCTTTTCCCCGCGCTACTTATCTTTATGCTTAGGGTTCTTTATATCAACATGGGAGAAGGGCCGGAGGATTCTGAGGAGGGGAATTAGTGGGAGGCTTTATTCTACCTACCCCAACCTCTTAACCAGCTTCGGATACTCCTTGCAATATTCACTTATTCCACATTCTGAGCATTTTGGGCTGCGTGCGGTGCAGGTGTAGCGGCCATGCAGTATTAGCCAATGGTGGGCTACAGCCCATAGCTCTTTAGGTATATACTGCATTAACTGCCTCTCGGTATCGAGGGGTGTTTTTGCGTTATGGCTAAGACCTATGCGTTTGGCAACCCTGAAAACATGCGTATCGACAGCAATGGCTGCCGTATTAAATGCTACCGACGCAACCACGTTGGCCGTTTTGCGCCCAACACCAGGCAGGGTTTGCAAATCTTTTAAATCGGTGGGGATTTTACCCCCAAACCTCTCCATTACGCCCCTTGCCATGCCAATAAGGTTCTTTGCCTTGTTGTTGGGGTAGGAGCACGATTTAATCACCTCAAAAACATTCTCCTGCTGAGCCTCGGCCAATACTTCGGGGGTTGGAAACTTTTCGAAAAAGAATGGAGTTATCATATTTACACGCTTATCGGTGCATTGGGCGGATAGGATGGTTGCCACAATAAGCTGGTAAGGATTAGTATGGTTTAGCTCCGTTTCGGCAACGGGCATGTTCAGCTTAAAAAAAGCAATTACCTTCTGGAATCTTTCTTTTCGGGTCATTTAAAACAATACAATTAAATACGCAAATATAAAGTTACACTAAACAAGTAAACAGAGCAGGGGCACATCGTCAAGCTGTTTCGCTTCGCCCTTGCCACTAAAGAAAAACAGGACAGGTAGGGTTAAATAGTCCTTCTGTATTTCTGCCATTATGTAAACTATTGAAGGGGTGTATTACAGTTTAAATCTATAAACCCAAAGGTACATTATTTTTTAATTGAAGTATTCAATAAATAAGAAAACCGACAGGGTTGCCGTCGGTTTTCTTATGATTATTATGTGTCTATTACATTAAGAAGCTAAGCAGAACACCTGCTGCTACGGCACTACCAATTACCCCTGCAACGTTTGGTGCCATTGCGTGCATTAACAGATAGTTGGTTTTATCGTAATGCAACCCCATATGTTGCGAGACTCGGGCACTGTCGGGTACAGCCGATACGCCGGAGTTACCAATCAACGGATTAATCTTATTCTCCTTGCTTAGGAAAACATTCATTAGTTTCACAAATAAAACCCCTGTTGATGTAGCAATTATAAAAGAAAGCGCACCTAATCCGAAAATTAAAATTGATTCTGAATTAAGGAAAACGGTTGCTTGGGTTGAAGCGCCCACTGTTAACCCTAGAAGAATGTTAACAATATCTACTAACGGACCACGTGCCGTTTCGGCAAGCCTGCGGGTAACACCGCTCTCCTTCAGCAGGTTTCCAAAGAAAAGCATGCCAAGCAATGGTAAACCAGTAGGCACAACAAAGGTAGTTAGCAGCATGCCAATAATTGGGAAAAGTATCTTCTCTAATTTACTTACAGAACGAGGAGGTTTCATACGTATAACCCGCTCCTTTGAATTGGTAAAAAGCTTCATTATAGGTGGCTGAAGAACAGGCACTAGCGCCATGTAAGAGTATGCTGAGATGGCAATTGCACCCATAAGATGCGGTGCCAGCTTAGAGCTGATAAAGATAGCTGTTGGCCCATCGGCACCGCCAATAATACCAATTGCACCCGCTTCGGCTCCTGTAAAACCAAGAGCCAGTGCTATTGCATATGCACCAAAAATACCAAATTGCGCTGCGGCACCAATAAGAATAAGTTTTGGGTTAGATATGAGCGCAGAAAAGTCTGTCATAGCCCCAATACCCATAAATATTAGGGGAGGATAAACTCCGTATCGAACCCCAAAGTATAGGTAGTTCAGCACCGAACCCTCCTCGTATATTCCAATCATAAACCCTTCGGAAAGAGGAATGTTACCAACAATAATTCCAAAGCCAATTGGTATAAGCAACAAGGGCTCCCACTCTTTAGTAATTGCCAGGAATATAAAGAAAAGCCCAATGGCTATCATTATTCCATGCCCCCAAGTGAAATTAGCAAACCCTGTGTTGCTAAAAAACTCAAGAAGATTTTCGATTACAAATTTAAAAAAGCCAACTTCTTCCATCTTGTTATTCTCCTATCGTTACCAGAGTGTCACCTTCCATAACAGAATCACCCTTATTAACATTAACCTTAATAATTTTCCCATCCTTGTCGGAGTCGATGTTATTCTCCATCTTCATGGCCTCAAGGCAAAGGAGCTTCTGACCCTTTTTAACGGTATCGCCCTCCTTAACGTATAAGTCAAGGATAACGCCTGGAAGCGGCGACTTAACATGCCCTGCACCTTTAGCTGATGATGGTGAGCTGGTTTTAGCTACCGATGGGTGACTATCAGTTGAAGGGATGGATGGTTGTCTAACCAGCTTTGGCGTTTTTGTTTGCTGTAGCACCTTATCCACCTCAACCTTATAGGAGGTGCCATTCACTTCTAGCTCGGCAATATTATCTTCAACTGAGATGATATTTACATCGTACTGATTGCCGTGTATGGTAAATTTGTAGTTTTTCATTGTTCTGCTATTTCAAGTAGGGGGTTCGTTTAACTGCTGTATTCATAACGCCATAAATTTTGCTGCTCCATGGCGAATAGGTTCTCGAAATCTTATTCATTGTAAGCGTAAGGCTCTCTGTGTCGTGCAATTCGCTTTGGTATAGATGCAGGGCCAATGCAATGGCAGCTATATCGTCGCCGCTAGTGCTCAGCTTTTCTTTGATCTCCTCTGATTGGCCTGAGGTTTTCTTCCTGTTCGAAAACATCTTGGTGAATAGACTAATAAGATTATCGATATTCTGGAAGATAACGGCCGCAACAGTAAGCACCGCTGTCACCACGAGCATTGCTATTACCGCCATGCCTATTCCGTACGGATCAAGCAAAACAAACTCCTCTGCGCTGGATGCGGTAACTGATGTATCAAGTAGTATTGGAATATTATTCATTGCAAAAAGAATTTATAATGGTAAGTTTGAGTGCTTGCGAGGTGGATTAATATCCTTCTTCGATTGCAACGACTGTAATGACCTGATAATCCTGAACCTTGTGTTTCTTGGTTCAATCACATCGTCAAGGTATCCAAATTTTGCTGCTACGTATGGATTGGCAAACTTATCCTTATACTCCTGCTCTTTCTTCAGCAACAGTTCAACCTTAGCCTTCTCATCATCAATATCCTTAAGCTCTCTGCTAAGCAGCACCTCAATGGCTCCCTTTGGACCCATTACAGCAATCTCAGCACCTGGCCATGCGTAGTTAATATCGCCGCGTAGATGCTTGGAACTCATAACATCGTAGGCTCCACCATAGGCTTTACGTAAGATGACAGTAATTTTGGGAACGGTTGCTTCGCCGTATGCAAACAGCAGCTTAGCGCCGTGCAGAATAATTCCGTTATATTCTTGCCCGGTACCAGGAAGGAAACCAGGAACATCAACAAGAGTTACAAGGGGTATGTTAAATGCATCGCAGAAGCGAACAAAACGAGCGGCTTTACGCGAAGCATTTATATCAAGTACGCCTGCAAGGTATTTAGGCTGATTTGCCACAACTCCTACAGATGTTCCGTTAAAACGAGCAAATCCCGTTATAATGTTGGGTGCATAGTGACGATGAACCTCTAAAAACTCGCCATAATCAACAATCGACTCAATCACCTCAACCACATCGTAAGGTTTGTTGGCATTCTCTGGAATAATCTCGTTAAGCCTGTCCTCCAGCCTGTCAATAGGATCATCGCAAGGTGCCGCTGGTGGTTCCTCAAGGTTGTTCTGGGGTAAAAAGCTAAGCAGCTTGCGAATAAGCATGATGCCCTCCTCCTCATTATCGGAAACGAAATGGGCTACTCCTGATTTTGAGGCGTGCACATCGGCCCCACCCAGCTGTTCGGCTGTAACGGTTTCGCCAGTTACGGTTTTAACAACTTTGGGCCCAGTTACAAACATGTAGCTGGTGTTACGGCTCATTATCACAAAATCGGTGAGCGCTGGTGAGTAAACTGCTCCACCTGCACATGGTCCAAAAATTGCGGAAATCTGAGGAATTACTCCAGAAGCCAAAATGTTACGCTGAAAAATATCGGCATATCCACCTAAACTCTTTACACCCTCCTGAATACGTGCTCCTCCGCTATCGTTAATTCCAATAACAGGGGCACCTACCTTCATGGCCATATCCATTATTTTGCAGATTTTGGCTGCGTACATCTCCGAGAGTGACCCTCCGAAAACAGTAAAATCCTGTGAAAAGAGGTAAACAATACGTCCATCGATTGTTCCATAGCCAGTAACTACACCATCAGAGAGGTAGGTCTCCTTCTCCAATCCAAAATCGATACAACGGTGCGAGACGAACATGTCGAACTCCTCGAAACTGCCTTCGTCAACGAGCATCTCTATTCGCTCTCTGGCCGTAAACTTTCCCTTCTTGTGCTGTGCGGCAATGCGTTTTTCTCCTCCACCCAGCTTGGCCTGTTCGCGTAGATGGATTAATTCTTGAATCTTTTGCTCTTGAGAATTATTCATGGATGTATGTTATTATAATAAACGTTTCATTATGTGACTTTTACTTGTTCTTATCTTCGCATAGCTCGGTTAACACGCCATAGGTTGATTTTGGATGCAGAAAAGCAATATCAAGACCCTCTGCCCCTTTACGAGGGGTTTTATCAATTAGCCTAACACCTTTCTCTTCAAAAGTTTCCAACTGTTCTTCAATCTTATCAACAGCATAGGCAATGTGATGAACTCCTTCACCCTTTTTCTCAATAAATTTACCGATGGGACCCTCCGGATCGGTTGACTCAAGCAGCTCAATTTTCACTTCGCCTACCTTAAAAAAGGCAGTTTTTACCTTCTGCTCCTTAACCTCTTCAATATTGTAGCATTTAAGTCCTAATACGTTTTCGTAGAAAGGGATGGCTTCGTCTAAACTTTTTACAGCAATCCCAATGTGTTCGATATTTTTTACTTTCATGGCTTTGTGGGGGTTAGTGAATTTTTACAAAAGTAATGTGTAAAGGATTAATATCTGCATAACAATTATCATTTTTTTGACATACATACTATTGTTTTGCAACATGTTTTGGGAACTTAGCAGATGGAGTTTATAACATTTTTATGACTATGAAATATCCAAAGTGATTGGTACTTTTGTGTCAAAATTTCGGACTTTATGAATTGGTTAGAGAGAACTCGCCTGCTTGTTGGGAACGAGAACGTTGATAAACTGCAGAAGAAACATGTACTGGTGGTTGGTTTAGGTGGCGTTGGGGCTTACGCTGCGGAACAGATATGCAGAGCGGGTGTGGGTGAAATGACTATAGTTGATGGTGATTTGCTTCATCACAGCAATATAAACAGGCAGCTGTCTGCCCTTATCAGCACATTAGGAAAACCAAAAGCATTTGTTCTGGGTGAACGATTATTAGATATTAACCCAAACCTGAAGCTGCATGTAATTAGGGAGTACATTCGGGATGAAAGGATGCGAGAGATTCTTTCGAAAAATTACGATTATGTAGTGGACGCAATTGATACCTTGTCGCCAAAGGTTTTCTTAATTGTTGATAGCATTAAGAACGGGCACAGCCTTGTTAGTTCAATGGGCAGCGGAGGGAAGGTTGATACTGCTCAGGTTCATGTTTCCGATATTTCAGAAACCAAGATTTGCCCGTTGGCCCGCATACTTCGGAAGAGGCTGAATAGGTTTAATATCCGTAGTGGGTTTAAGGCCGTTTACTCAACCGAGAAAGTTCCAGAACACGCCATGGTTCCCTGCGAGGGGGAGCCTAATAAAAAAACCACCATCGGCACCATTTCGTATATGCCTCCGCTATTCGGGTGCATAATGGCATCGGTAGTGGTTAGGGATCTGCTTAAAGAGTAACTCTACACCTCCTCAGAAGAGCTACTTTACTTCATAAAAGCACCTTTTGGGAGAATGGAGAGTTCCCTCTGCAACGAGTTTCTTTATACTCTTGTCAACTTCCTTCTTATCAACGCCAGAGGCCTCCGCAACCTCGCCTGCTTTCATTGGTTTACCTGCCTTCTTAATTGTGTCGAGTACTTTGTCTTTTGCTTCCATGTTTTTTAATTTTTGGGTTAAACCTAGTTGTGAATAATTTAACAGCAGGTATGCTAAATTTGTTCAAACCAAAATAACTTTACTATTTAATCAATGCGTTAATAGCTTCTATTTCGGCGATAAACTCTTCTACCAAAAGAATTAAAAAAGGCGAAGTATCTAAAGAATGGCGCTGAGGCGTAGTTTAAACAAGGAGAAAACAAGAAGGCACTCACGAATAAAGATACTTAGTTACCCTGCTTTGCCCATTGCTGCTGAACGAGCCCTCTCGTGTGGCTTTATCTATCACACTTCGTTACCACACGATAAAATTGTGCGGGTGCAGTGGGGCGAGAGCGGTGTCTGAGGTTCTCGAAGACACCGCCCTCTAAAACGCACAAAACCCACCCAAAAACTAGGGGGTTCGCTTTTCCTTACTTACCCAAGGCAAAGCCAATCTGCGCTTGTCTACCGACCAATTTCAATAAGTTAAGCAAAAAAAACAACTAGCATTTTTTATGTAACTTATTTCTCGTATTTTTGTATAATCATTGTAAAGAGTTACTTACTAGTGCAACATGTTGAACATCGGAAGCAAATTTGGCACTAAATAAAAACGATTATGCAACGAGTAGTAATTGATATACCGGATAGTAAATTCAGTTTCTTCATGGAACTGGTTAACAACCTTGGTTTTAAAAAGGTTAAAAAGCTTTCAAGGCAACAACAAGAGTTCGTAGACGATTTACAACATTCTTTGGAACAAGTTAGTCAGCACCAGGAAGGAAAAATAAATCTCCAACCAGCGAGGGATTTTCTCAATGAGCTTTAATGTTGTTGTTACCGATGGCTTTAAAAAGCATGCCAAAGACATTGCCAAAAAACACCGTTCCCTTAAATCAGACCTTAACAAGCTGATAGATTCCCTCGAAGAGAATCCAATACAGGGTGAACCTTTATGAAAAGACTGTTACAAGGTCCGAATGGCCATTACTTCTAAAGGCAAAGGGAAATCGGGCGGTTCCCGGGTGATTACCTGCGTGAAAATTGTTAAACAAACCGCCTACCTGCTTTCCATTTACGACAAATCCGACAAGGAAAATATTTCTGACAAGGAACTTGATGAACTCCTCAGGCTGGCCGCGCTGCTCTAAAACGCAGCAAAACCCACCAAAACAGGCGGGTTTCGCTTTTCCTCTCTTACCCAAGGCAAAGCCTTGAAGAATACTCGGACGGCGGTACAACCGCCGCCCAACTTTGTTTCAATCTAATAACCTCGGCTCAACGAGGGCATTTTCGAAAGTTATTTTATCTTCTTCTCGCATACCCATCACATTTCTGTGCTTTAAGCATTCGTATAAGAGGCCAACTAGACTTGCTGTTTTCTTTTGCAAGGCGTATAGTGCATTCATACCTGCATTGATCTTCTCGGATAGTTGGTTAATCTGATTTAATGTTCTATTTAACTTTTCCTCACTAGAAACCTTGTTGTTTGCAAGAATTGTAAAAAATTCATCTAGATCACCTATCGAAAGACATTCTTTAGATGAGTGCTCGCTAAGTTTTTTTCGAGTAGGATTAAACGTTCCATTAGTGGACCTAACTTTTGCCTTTCATGCACCTGAAGGTATTTAATAACCTCCTCAAGCCGCTTTCGCAGCATCTCGATTTCCTCCCGTGGGGTATAGATCTCAGCAGCTGGATTTATCCCCGTTTTTTTGAAGTAGTCTATAGCTGAATTAATAAACTCAACCTGCTTGATATTGTTATCATAACCAAAAGATCATAAAAAGTAATAGTAAAGATGGACTAACGAAATAAGATAGGTTTGTCTTGAAGGGTATAAAAATAAAACTTTTGCTTGTAGTTTGTTTGTATCAAAACAAAAAAGCACTCACG